>JAURGS010000200.1 GCA_030833685.1 Rhodoferax sp.
GGCCAGCGAATGCTGGAGCCTCGGATTCAAGCCCGGCTGATTCAAGATGCAAACGTCCAGGGTACCGACATCGTGCTGGAAATTGGCAGTGGCACTGGCTACATGACCGCCCTTCTGGCCCAACAAGCTGCCAAGGTGATCAGCTATGAGATCAACCCAGACCTGGCGGACCAAGCCCGACGCTGCCTGATCAGTGCAAACATCGACAACGTCGAAGTTCGCACCGCGGACGGCTCCCTGGGTGCGCCAGCCGATGGTCCGTTTGACGTGATCGTCCTGGGCGGCTCGGTCCAGAGCGTGCCGCAAGCATTACTGCAGCAGCTTAAAGTTGGTGGTCGCTTGGTGGGTATCGTGGGCAGCGAGCCCATCATGCACGCCCAAACCATTACCCGCTCCGGCGTAGAGTCGTTCCGAACCATTGAACGCTGGGACGATAACGCACCTGCCCTGCTCAATTTTCCAACCCAATCTAACTTCAGGTTTTAAAAATGATTGCGCAAATTCGCCCATCCCAACTCAAAGACTGGATGAACGTTACCGGTGGGGACATCATCGTCCTCGATGTCAGGGAACCCTCAGAGCTGAGCGTTGCCAGCATCAAGGCCGATGGCTTTCAGGTACTGACGATTCCGATGGCGACGATTCCCGTCAGATTGAACGAACTGGACCCAGAGCGTCCGATCGCCTGCCTTTGCCACCATGGCGGCCGCAGCATGCAAGTTGCAGCCTTCCTGGGTGCCCGGGGTTTTAGGCAAGTAGCCAACATCGCCGGTGGCATTCACGCTTGGTCCGACGAAGTGGACAATACCATCCCTCGCTATTGAAATCGTCGCTCACCCCTTTTTTCGCTCCCAACGCAGCCTCATCATGAAAACATTTCAGCTCTTACCACTGAGCGGCGCGCTTGCGCTGGCTTTGGCTTCGGGTGCGAACGCCCAAAGCCTGTTGGACCTCTATGAGGCTGCAAAAGGATTTGATGCGTCTTTTCAAAGCGCCAAGCTCCAACTTGACGCCAGCTTAGCCAAGGCAGATCAAGCGGTGGCTGGCACTCTGCCAACCGCGAACCTGGGCATGAGCGCCAACCTAGTGAATTTGAACAACAATCCTGGAACGAATCGCAACTACAACAACTTTGGCGCCACGCTCAGCGCCTCAAAACCACTGTACAGGCCGGCAAATATCGCTACTGCAGCGCAAGGCAAGTTGCAAGCCGACCTGGCGAAAGTCCAGTTCAGTACGGCAGAGCAAGATTTGATGCTCCGGGTCAGCCAAGCCTATTTTGAGGCGTTGGCGGCTCATGATGCGCTGACGTTCGTGAAGGCGCAAAAAGAAGCTGTATCTCAACAACTCGCCTCCGCCAAGCGCAATTTTGAGGTGGGCACAGCCACCATTACGGACACCCGCGAAGCCCAAGCCCGTTTTGACTTGACGTTGGCGCAAGAAATTGCAGCGAACAACGATCTTGCGGTCAAAACCCTGGTTTTAAGCCAGCTGACCGGGAAAACGAACGCGAAGCCAAATCCCCTTGCTACGGCCGTGAACATCAAACCCGTGGAGCCTGCCGATATGCAAGCCTGGGTCACCAAGGCTGAAGGTAAACACCCTTCTGTTGCACAAGCCCAACTGGGGCTGGAGCTTGCGCAACTGGAAACCAGAAAGGCGCAAGCTGGTGAGAAGCCCACGGTAGATCTGGTTGGCAGTTTTGGTCTGACCCAGAACAATGGAACAAGCAGCGGCTCAACGCACTACTTGAACAACACCGCCTCGATTGGCGTGAGTTTTAACATGCCGCTGTACACCGGCAATTTGGTACAAAACAAGATCAAAGAAACACTGGCACTGGAAGACAAAGCCCGTAACGACCTTGAACTTGCACGCCGTACGGTTGGCCAGGCAACGCGTAGCGCCTTCCTGGCCGTGCAGTCGGGCTTGGGGCAGGTCAACGCGCTTCAGGCAGCAGAAACCTCGGGGCAGAGTGCCCTGGACGCCACCAAACTGGGCTACCAAGTTGGCGTGCGCATCAACATCGATGTGTTGAACGCGCAAACAGCACTCTACGACACCAAGAACAAGCTGGCCAAGGCGCGCTACGACGTCTTGCTTGGAGGTTTGAAGTTGCGCCAGGCCAGCGGACAACTGAGCGTCGATGACCTGAAATCCGTCACGCTGCTTTTAGCGAAATAATCAGCTTAGGCCTCAGATAAAGGCAGCTCTCCTGCAAACACCGGGCCCCTCGTTGCGCGCAGCAGGCCTTTAATACGCATCTAACACCAGGGCGCGCTCGGCATCGGTCAGCGGCTCCATCGTTTGCAGTTGCAGCTCAAGCACCGCCAAATCCGCTTCCGAAGCGTCCCTGCCGGCCGCTTGTCTAGCCCTGATCCTGCTTTGCAGTTGCGACAACGGCGCCACGGGCGCCAAGATATGCCAATCAACACCGACAGACTGAGCAAGGGTCTCGGCAAACAAGCGATCCTGGCGCTTGAGAAAACTCGCATCAATCACCACAGACCAGCCCGCGCGCAAAGCCTGCTCTGACAACGACATCAGGTGTGCGTAGGTCTGCCTGGAAGCGGTCTCGGCGTAAATCCCCTGCCTCGGGCCCGAATGGGTTTGCGCAAGCTCGGCCAGTCCAAATAGGCGTTTACGCTCAACATCGGCGCGCAAGCGCAGTCGAAGGTCTGGACGATCTTGTCTGATCCACGCGGCCGCAGACCAGCTCTTGCCGCATCCCGATACGCCGTGCGTAATCACCAGCTCAATGGCAGAGGCATTCATCAACTGCTTTGCAAGAGCAAGATAGGTCTCAATTTCATGCTCTCTAAGGCCAGTCTGCGCGCTGCGTATGCAACACACTTTGAGCCGAACCATGGCGCGATACACCGCGTAAAAACGCAAAACCGGTAAGGCGCCATAGTCACCTGTCTGGCTTAAAAACTCACTGAGCCACCAATTGGCTAATCCAAATTGCGCCCGCGCCATCAGGTCCACGAACAAAAATGCAACATCGCTGGCGACATCGATCCACCGCAAATCATCTGCAAACTCAATACAGTCAAACGCGGTGATCTGACCATCCATCAACACCAAGTTCCCAAGGTGTAAATCCCCGTGGCATTCCCGCACAAAACCAGCCGCCCGCCGCCCAAGAAAAAGCGGGGTCAAGGCTTTGACCTGTGAGAGCGTCCAATCCCTTATGGACTGCAGACGTTCCTGATCCTTAGGATCTGTCAACAGCTTGGCTGGATCAACAAAATTGTCGAGCGCCTGACGGCCAATATCGTCCAGGCTCCCATGCGTAGCGTTCTGCTCAGCCACAGCCACCAGCGCCTTCGCATAGAGCTTGCTCAGGGAACGAGCCAACCCGGACAGATGATCCGCGGTCAATTCCCCGCGCTCACAAACATGGTCGAGTCGCAAGGCCTCATCAAATCGTCGCATCTTGATCGCGTACTCGATAGGCTCCGAGGTCGGGTACATCCGCAACCCCTGCGAGCCTTCGCCTATGCCGACAACTTCGATATAGAGATCTGGCGCAAATCGCTTATTCAGATCAAGCTCTGCCAGGCAATACCGATGGCGCAGATCCAGCGTGCTGAAGTCCAGAAAAACCAGGCGCACAGGTTTTTTTATCTTGTAAGCGAATTGCCCAGCCAACAGCACCCATGAAATATGCGTTTCCACCACCTCGACCGTATCTACAGAATGGTCATAAGCACCCGGTTCGCATAGAGCCCGAATGAATGCAGGCAGGTTTTTGATCATGAGACAAATTGTGACATCGGCCCTCAAGGAGTCCAAGCGCAGATAGATCCGTTCACGCCAGCCGGCGTACACGGCAAAGGATTGTTGTATGCTTTAAATTAAATCCTATGGGATAGCGAAGGCTTGGAGTCTCCTTTGGCAGAACCAAAGCGCCCAATGGCCACCAAGCTCGGATCTGCTGACTCATCAGCTTCACTTGGTTTACTCTTGAGTGATGGAAGGTTGACGACAATGTTGATCAAACAAATGCTCTCAGCTGAATCGGCGCAAGACCGACTGGCTCGTCTTTTGAGTACTGCTGGCATCACGCTCAACGGCGCGTCCGATATCGATATTCAAATCAAGCACCCCCAAGCCTGTGCGCGAATTCTCAGCCAAGGCAGCATCGGCCTGGGCGAGAGTTATGTGGACGGCTGGTGGGACTGCACGCGAGTCGACGAGCTGATTTGTCGCATCTTGCGGCTGCAACTCAATAAGCACGCCAAAAGTCCTGCATCGCTGCTACTTAAATTGAAATCAACGTTCATCAACCCACAATCGATTCGCAGGGCGTGGCAAGTCGCCAAGGAGCACTACAACCTGGACAACGAACTGTTCTTCCAGATGCTCGATCCCAGCATGGCCTACAGCTGCGCGTATTGGCACCAGGCCAAGGACCTGGCGCAGGCCCAGCACAACAAACTAGAGTTGATATGCCGAAAACTTCAATTACAGCCGGGCATGCGCATGCTTGATATTGGTTG
>JAURGS010000201.1 GCA_030833685.1 Rhodoferax sp.
CAACATCAACCGAAACCATGACGGAGTCGCCACGTTGGCAGTTCATAAGCACTGCTGGGACCTGATTGCCACGCAGCGCTTGATCAGACATTGCGCTGAGCACCGACTGTTGCGCTGGTGGAACACACAGCAGCGAAAAATACTGGCCTATCGCTCGCTGGGCACTCATTTTGAAAATCTTTTGCGCGCCAGGGTTCCAGCTGGTAATCACGCCTTGCAAATCCATGCCAATAATCCCGTCGCTGGTGCTGGAAACAATGGCTGCCAGGCGGGAATCCTGCAGGCTCAGAAGGCGGCGAGACTGCGCAAACAAGATCACAACAAAAGTCAGAGCCGCAGCCAGCAGCGCTACAACCATAAAAATCACGGTGCGGCTGGAAGCATCTGCGGCGCCCATGCTGCGCGCAAAAGCCGGCAGGGCACGAAGCTCAAGCGCCCACTGCGCGTTGTACAGCGCCAATTGCCGACGGGCAGGCGCCAACGCCGAGACTGGCAAATTCTCAGCCTCAGAGCGAAAAAATGTGCTTGGGTCCGCTTGCCGTGCGTCGCGCAAGGTCATGGAGAACGTCTGACCCAATCCTGGGAGGTCGCGAATCACATCATCGATCAGCAAAGGTGCGTAGACCAAACCCAAGGCAGCACCTTGCCGCTCGTCTTCACTGCCCAAGTTGCTGCCACGCCCGTAGACCGGAAGAAAAAAAAGAAAGCTGCGCTGTGGGGATGACTGCGCCTGAACCAAGGTAATTGGCGAGGTCAAGCTCGCCATCCCGGTTCGCATGGCCATATAGGCTGCTTCGTGGCGATTGCGCTCACTGGCCACATCCAGTCCGAGCGCCTCACGGTTTTCAGACCAAGGCTCGATAAAGCGAATGACGAGTCTCTCACCCGTGTGCGAATCAATCTGGCGCACAGAAAAGTCTGCCCAGTCCAGAGCCTGAACCCGACGCTGGTAGGCCGCCTGCTCAGCCGGCGCTACACGCTCGACGAAGCCAAACCCCCTGGCGCCGGGAAACTTAACTTTAGCGTCCAAGGTGTTGAATGCGTCTGCAAATTTGCCTCGGGTAATTTGCTCGACACCGGCTGCCGCAACCGCTGCGCGTGTCGCTATCAGCCCGCGCTCATAGACCTCAAGGCGTTCGCCAAGCCGATTGACGACGTCATCAGCCACGCGATCAAAGCCCTCTTGCAGCAAGGCTTGGCGATTGGCCGAGACCAGCCAGTAATCGACCAGCGCAAACACCGACACCATTAAAAAAATCAACAAGGCCCCGGCCAGGGGCTGGCGTCGGCGGTGCCAGGTTGAGTCGGGCGCCAGACTCACATTCAGTGTGGAGCCAACTCGTTCAGCAAGAGCCAATACATGCCCAGGCTACGCACCGCATCTGAAAACTGCTCGAAATCAACGGGCTTACGCACATAGCTGTTGGCCCCAAGCTCGTAACTGTTGACCAAGTCTTGCTCCTCGCGCGAGGTGGTCAGAATCACGACAGGTGTGCGCCGGGTTCGCGGGTCGGCCCGCAGCTGGCGCAGAACTTCCAGACCACCCACCTTGGGCATATTCAAGTCCAACAGGATTACGGCTGGTGTTTCGTTCACATCGCGGCCAGCGTGCTCTCCTCGGGCAAACAAGTAGTCAAGCGCCTCGGCGCCGTCACGCGCGACCACCACGGCGTTGCCGATGCCATTCGTTTTTAAGGCATGCAAGGTCAGGACTTCATCGTCTGGGTTATCTTCGACCAGGAGAATGATCTTATGCACTGCAACCTCCAATTATTAAAAACGAAACCTAAACTCAGCGCCGCGCTCGGGTGAAGCCTCAACGGTGATACGCCCGCCATGCTTTCCAAAAACCCTGTTCACGGTTGCAAGACCGATACCAGTTCCAGGAAATTCAGCACCGGTGTGCAAACGCTGAAAAGGCTGAAACAGCTTGCCCGCGTTTTTCATATCAAATCCAGCCCCATTGTCTCTCAAAAAGAAAAGTGGTTCACCGTCGAACAAAGCGCACCCAAACTCAATGATCGCTTGCTCTTTCTTCGAGGTGTACTTCCACGCATTGCCCAACAAATTGGTCAGCGCAATTCGTGCCAGACCTTTGTCAGCCTGCGCCTTGAGTCCCTCCTGAATCTTCACCTCAACCTGGCGCGCTGGCTCACGCGCGCGCAAGTCCGCGATGATAGAAGTCGCCATCTCGGTCAGATCAACCTCAGACACATCGAGTTCAGCCATTGACACCCGAGAAAGCGACAACAGGTCATCAATCAAATCGTTCATGCGCCGGGCCGCTGCGACAATACGCCTGAGGAAATCGAGCCCTTCGTCATTGAGATTTTTTCCATGCTCCATGATCAAAATCTGGCTCATGGCGCCCATGCTTCGCAAAGGGCTGCGCAAGTCATGCGAAACCGAATATGAAAAAGATTCGAGTTCCCGATTGACAAATTCCAGCTTGTGGTTGGCCAGCGCCAACAAAGAGTTCGACTCAAGCAACGCATGTTCTGCAGCCAGCTCCTGGCTGACGTCTCGCAATGCGCCAACCCACACCGCATGGTGGTCAGATTGAATTTTGCGAACTTTCACCACCACCGGCACCTCTGTGCCTTGCGCTTGATGCATTTGAACAATGCCATCCAACGCTTTCGGCCAGCCACCAGCATCCAACAATTTCCGGTTGATTTCTTCACCATGCTTGGGCCGCACAGAAACAAACAAACTCGCCACCGGTTGGGCCAGCAGATCACCGCGGCGATAACCCAACAAAGCTGTGGCCTGCTCGTTGACCGCGACCAAGCGACCTGTAGCATCAGTGGCCAAAATCGCGTTGGGTGCGCCTTCGAAAATTTCTGCAATCTGTTCGTCACGCGCGCGCAAGCTGGCCACAGAAAGCCGCCAGAGATACCAACTCACCGCGATTACTGTGCTCAGCAGCAGCAGCAAAGCACAAAGCCAGGCAAAGTTCAGGGTGTAGCGCAGCCAAAGCGAATGGTGTTGTTGCTCTCTTTGCGCCGGCTCCATCCAAGTTACCAGCCGCCATCTTGACCCGGGCTCTGCGGCCAGCCGATAGCCCTGAACCTCCAGACCGGACTCGGGCGTGACGTCCAGGCTCGATACCAAGCCCTCACCCACCAGCCCGCTGCTGGGCAACTTCGATGTCGTGTTTTTAATTTTTTGCCAAACTTGCGGCAACTCCGAGGCAAGCGATTGCTGAGCCTGGTCCGGGAACATGAAACGCCATTCAAGCTCTGGCGTTGGCCCCACCAGCCAGTAACCCTTTTCATTGAGGAGCCACACCTTAGATCCGTTGGGTTCCTCTACGGCTCGTACCGCCGCCGTGATGTCCGAGCCCAGGTAGTTGACAAAGACAGCGCCCTCACCAGCGGTGCGACCAAAACCCAGCTTTAAGCCCATCCGAATCATGGGCTTGAATGGCAGCGAGACACGACCACTGTCGACGTTGAGGTCCAGCGGCGACATGTAAATCGTCGATGACTGCTGCGCCAGCGTGGCTTTGACGTAGTAACGATCGCTTTTATTCTGGAGGTCTTTTTGCTGCACCCGCAGCGGTCCTTGCCCGCTGGCATCGATTCGGACGATCTCCTGACCGTACTTATCAATCATGCGAACTTGATCGTAAGAAGTGCCTCGCGAGCGCGCCAAAGCCGTCATCTCCTGGGCCAAAAGCTCCACACGCTGCTGATCTGAGACGCCAGGCCGCTCATTGGCAGCCAACTCCGCCAAAAAAATCACATCCCGCACCACGGATTCCAACCCGCGTACGGTGCGATGCCTGAGTTGCTCCAGCACCGACTGCTGGCTCGCAATCAAACGCTGGTCTAGCTCGGCGCGTGCGTCCCCATACACCCAAACGGTACGCGCCAACAGCACACAGGCCAGCGGTAAAAAAACTAGGGCCACACGCGCAAGCAAAGTCCACTTGGGCAACGCCCGCCAATGACGCAGCAAGGTCTCCACACCACGTGATTGTTTTTGCTCAATTTGAAAAGGCGAACCGCTCATCGTCCTGCAGTCGCTCAGCGGTAAAGGCCGGCAAGGCTGGGGCGCCGTCCCGGGCCAGAGAGGTAGCAGACCCTGCTAACGCAAGCCAGACCTGCTGCCGCCACGCTCATGCGAGGTTCACACCCGAGGGCTTGGCGGGTGATGTCCAACGGGGCAAAGGCGCAGGTCGATGCAAAACCTCATCGTGCAGCCAAACTGCGCTGCGACGTGCGCGTTGGGCAACCGACTCAAGCGGCATCTGTTGGTAGTCGTCGTTAAAGACCTCAAAACTGTAGTCGCCCCGATAGCCCAGGCGATCGAGTCGAAGAACCAAGTCCACCAACAGCTCGGTATGCACGCCTTCGCCTGGGAAAACACGAAAGGTTCTGGCCGTGCTCATACGTTCTTCAAATGAAGGGGTCTGGCCCCACATAAAGTCAGAGAGCTGAACCAGAAAAATCTTGTCGGCCTCTAGGTCTTCAATGCCT
>JAURGS010000202.1 GCA_030833685.1 Rhodoferax sp.
CGCGCTTGCGACCCATTTCCGAATCCGCGCCGGTGGCCACCACCACCGAGGTCACGCCCGCTTTGGCGCGTTCCGCGAACGCATTGATCACGGGCAAATGGGGCACGTCTTTGGCGTTGCTGCCGTCTACCGCCGGGACATTCTGCAGGGCATCAAAATAGTCGCGCCATGAGTCAGGCACGCTACCTGGGTTAGCCAGATAGTTCTCGTACATCTCTTCGACATACGGGGCGTTTCCGCCAAACAAATAGGTATTGGACTGGTAGGCCTGATAGACCGAACTCTGTTCACTCATGTGACGCGCACCTTTTTTCCCTGAAGGAAAACGAAGTTGGTTAGTAGAACCTCCGCGACACGGCTGAACCGGATGGCGGATGCGACAAACAGCTGTTGCAGCTATTCGTTGACCTGTATTGTGCCACTGAAAACCCATGCCAAAGGCCTGACATGCGGCCCTGGATGCGGCGCTAAAGGCAATTAGGCTTTCATCAAATCGCGAATCTGCTGTAAAGCGCTGGGGTCATCCATGGTCGTCAGATCGCCCGGGTCGCGACCTTCACATACCGCCTGAATTGCCCGACGTAGCAGCTTGCCGCTTCGCGTTTTTGGCAACAAATGAACGAATCGCACCCGAGCCGGGCGTGCAACCGCCCCAAGGTCACGATCAACAAGCTGCATGACCTCACCTTCGAGTTTTAGGCGCTTTGCCTCATCTGTCAGGCCTGCGCTGTCCTTGACCACGGCAAAAGCCATCGCCACCTGACCTTTGAGCTGATCTGCCACACCAACGACAGCCACTTCTGCGATATTGGGATGGGCCGCGATGCTCTCCTCGATTTCGCGGGTACCCAGCCGATGCCCGGCCACATTAATCACGTCATCGGTGCGCCCCAGAATATAAAAGTAGCCATCAGCGTCGCGCACACCCCAGTCAAAGGTGCTGTACACCAATTTTCCGGGCACACTTTTCCAATACGTATTCACAAAACGCTCATCGTCACGCCAGACTGTCTGCATGCAGCCCGGGGGCAAAGGTCCTTCAATCGCCACGACACCTTTTTGGTTGGGCTCAGCCAATTCTTCGCCTGTCTGGTCATCCAGCAGTTTTACTTTGTAGCCGTACACTGCTTTGCCTGGCGAGCCGAACTTGCTGGGCGCTTTTTCCACGCCATTACAGATCGTCAGAATGGGCCAGCCGGTCTCCGTCTGCCAGTAGTTGTCAATAATGGGCTTGCCCAGACCATCACTGATCCATTGCGCTGTGGGCTCATCCAATGGCTCGCCCGCCAAAAACAGTGCACGCAAGCTCGACAGATCATAGGCCTTCAAGTACGCAGCGTCTTGCTTCTTCAGCACGCGAATCGCGGTGGGCGCGCTGAACATCACCGTCACCTTGTATTTTTCAACCAGCTGCCACCAAATGCCGCCGTCCGGACGAATTGGCAAACCCTCGTACATGATGGTCGCCATACCCGCAATCAAGGGGCCGTAAATAATGTAGCTGTGCCCAACCACCCAACCAATGTCGCTGGTAGCAAAATAAGTTTCGCCCGGGTGGGCATCAAAAATATGCTGCATGCTGGCGGCTAAGGCCACGCAGTAGCCGCCGGTGTCGCGCTGCACGCCCTTGGGCTTGCCGGTGGTTCCGCTGGTGTAGAGCGTGTAGCTGGGGTGAGTCGAGTCCACCCACTCGCATGGCACCTGGGCATCCAGGTGCTCTTTGCGCAAGTCGCGCCATAGGTGATCACGTCCAGCGACAAGTGGCAGGGGGGCCAGGCCCCGATCGATCAGCAAGACGGCCTCGGGTTTGTGGCGAGACAAACGCATCGCTTCGTCCAGCAAGGGTTTGTAGGCCACCGCCTTACCCCCCCGGGATCCGCCGTCGGCACTGACCACCAAGACCGGCGCTGCATCCTCAATGCGTGAGGCCAAAGATCCCGCAGCAAAGCCGCCGAACACCACCGAGTGAATCGCCCCAATACGCACACAGGCCAGCATTGCGAATGCCGCTTCGGCAACCATGGGCATGTAAATCAGAATCCGGTCGCCCTTTTTCACCCCCAGGGCCCTGAAGCTCGCAGCCATGCGCTGCACCTCGCGATGCAGTTGGGCAAAGGAGTAGACCTGCTCGGTATCCGTCTCTGTAGACACGGCGATCAAGGCCGGCTGGTCAGAACGCGCGGGCAGGTGACGGTCAATCGCGTTGTGGCACAGGTTGAGCTTGCCGCCAACGAACCAACGGGAAAACGGCGGATTGCTGTTGTCGCAAATTTGGTCTGGCTGCGTATTCCAATCAACCAACTTGGCCTGTTCAGACCAAAAAGCATCCGGATCGCTCAGCGAGCGTTGATAAAAATCTGTATAGCGACTCATCAAAACCCCTCCCAGATTTCTCGCAAAACACTGCAAACAGCCCGCAGCGTGGACGATTATGTCCAATCCAGGTGTGCCCGTCGGCTCGATTTGCGGCTACCCCGCAAGCTGGGCAAGGTCACAAGCGCTCGATCGCCTGATCCGCTACGGCACGCAACTGCTCGGCATTGACCAAATTTGAATCCAGCTCAGCCAGGGGCAAGAGCACGAAGGCGCGCTCGAACATGCGGGGGTGAGGCACTTCCAGGTCGGCTTGCGCAATACGCTCCTGCCCAAAAAGCAACAAATCGAGGTCCAGCGGTCGGGACGCATTGCGGTAGGAGCGAACCCGCCCTGCCCGTTTTTCAATGGCCTGCAAGGCTTGAAGCAGGCTCTGTGCGCTCAGTTGCGTCTCAAACGACACCACGGCATTCACATAGTCCGGCCCCTGTGCTTGCACCGGAGCACTTCGGTAAAAACTGGAACAGCGCATACCCTGGCAGGTAGGCAGAGCGCCCAGCTCTTGCACCGCCCAGTGCAAGGTTTCCTGCACAGGGCCCAAATTTGCCCCAAGCGCAACAAATGCCAGCGTCATGGCCAGATCAGTTCGAAGATTGCGATTGCCCGTCCGCAGCCGGTGGCGTGCCGTCATCACGCGCGCCAGCACCACGGCGGCGGCGCCGACGTTTGCGAATCGGCGCCTCGGCCCCTGCGGCCGGATCATGCTCGCCCTGTGAGACATGATCATCCGCAGGCTCAACAGACTGTATTTCAGGGCTATTCAATTCGATATCGGTCTGCGCAGGGGTGGCTCGACTTGCGCTCTTCGATGACCGGCGCGGCCGGATAGCGCGCTCAGCGCGTCCTTTGAGCTGTTGCTCAACGCGAATGCCGTCAACCATGTCTCGCTTGAGACTGTCATTGGCCAAACTGAACTCCTCCCACCAATCGGCCAATACCTGCTCCACTTCACCAACCTGCGCACGCAGACGCATAAAGTCAAACGCAGCGCGAAAACGCGGTTGCTCCACAAGGCCAAATGGGCTGGCCCCCACGCGCTTGTCAAAGCGTGTCTGCATCATCCAGATTTCACGCATATCCCCACCCAACTTGCCCCGCCCCGACACATCGCCGATGCTGGCCTCAAACACACTGTCAATAGCCTGCTGCAGCGCAGGGTGTGCAGCCAACTGTGATGCCAGGGCGGCTTGCCAAGCCTCATGAACATCCGACCACAGCACGCAAGCGAGCAAAAAACTCGGCGCCACCGGCTTTCCCTCACCGACACGCCGGTCTGTGTCGCGCAATGCCGCCATCACCAATGGATCCTGGGCACGCTGAACAATCAGGTCCAAAAGAGGGTAAATGCCGCGCTCTAACCCGAGCCGCTTGAGCTGATCAATTGAAGCGATCGCGTGCCCCGTCTGCAACAGCTTGAGCATCTCATCGAAAAGCCGGCTTTGCGGCACCTCAGCCAGCAACGCCTGTGAGGCGCGCAAAGGCTTTGCAGTGCGCGCATCGAGCTTAAAGCCCAGCACGCTGAGCTTGGCCGCGAAGCGCACCGCCCGAATGATTCGCACCGGGTCTTCGCGGTAACGCAAAACAGGGTCGCCAATCATCCGGATGACACGCTTGCGGGTGTCCTCAACACCACCGTGGTAATCGACCACCACCTGCCGCTCCGGGTCGTAATACATGGCGTTGATACTGAAGTCGCGTCGCACAGCGTCTTCTTGTTGGGTTCCCCACACGTTATCGCGCAAAACCCGTCCACTGGCGCCAACGGCGTGCTGCATGCCCGCCAGTGCGGCCTTACTGGTCTTCTCGTTGCCACCAACAGGCTCTGAGTCGGGCGCGCTCAGGTATGCCCGAAACGTGGACACCTCAATAACTTCATGCTCTCTGCCACGGCCGAAAACGACATGCACGATTCGAAAGCGGCGTCCAATAATGAACGCACGCCGAAAAAGTGCCTTCACCTCCTCCGGGGTGGCGCTGGTGGCTACATCGAAATCCTTCGGTGCCAGCCCCACCATCAGGTCTCGTACAGCACCCCCAACGATATAAGCCTCAAACCCCGCTTTCTTCAGGGTTCGCACCACATTGAACGCCCGATCGTCAAC
>JAURGS010000203.1 GCA_030833685.1 Rhodoferax sp.
AATTTGGCTGCGGGTTTGGCCAAGATTGGGCAGCGTGTATTGATGGTGGACCTGGACCCACAGGGCAATGCCACCATGGGCTCCGGCGTGGACAAGCGCCAGCTGGCACGCTCGGTTTATGACGTGTTGCTGGAGTCCGCCAGCGTGGCGCAAGCGCGCGCGCAGAGCGAAAAGTTGCGCGAGGCCGGCTGTGGCTACGACGTTTTAGGCGCTAACCGAGAGTTGGCCGGTGCGGAGCTTGAGATGGTGGACCTTCAGGAGCGCGAGCGGCGCCTGAAAAAAGCGCTGGCCGAAGTTGACGCCGAGTATGACTTTGTGCTGATTGACTGCCCGCCGAGCCTGTCGCTGCTTACCCTCAACGGTTTGTGCTGTGCCCACGGGGTGATCGTGCCGATGCAGTGTGAGTACTTTGCGCTCGAGGGCCTGGCCGATCTGGTCAACACGATACGGCAGGTTCACGCGAATCTGAATCGCGATTTGTCCCTGATCGGGCTATTGCGCGTGATGTTTGACCCGCGCATCACCTTGCAGCAACAGGTGAGCGAACAACTCAAGAACCACTTTGGCGACAAGGTGTTCAACACCCTGATCCCGCGCAATGTACGCTTGGCTGAGGCGCCAAGTTATGGCTTGCCGGGCGTGGTGTTTGACCCGGGCAGTCGCGGGGCGCAGGCGTATGTGGCCTTTGCTGCGGAGATGGTGCAAAGGCTTGGCAACAAAGCCCCAGGAGCGCAGGGTGTCTGATTGCGCGGTGCTGTTACTGCCGGGGTGGCAGGACTCGGGGCCTGGGCACTGGCAAAGCGTGTGGGAGTCGCAACTCGGTTGTGTGCGGGTGCAGCAACACGACTGGATGCGCCCGCTTCGGGGTGATTGGATTGCCCGACTCGAGGAGGTGGTACAGGCCACACCAGCACAAGTGGTCATGTGCGCGCACAGTCTGGGCTGTCAACTGGTGGCGGCGTGGGCGGCTTTGTCCGGCAGCGTTGGCAAGGTCAAGGGCGCGCTTTTGGTGGCCCCCGGGGACCCGCTGCGCCAGCCTTTGAACGAGATTTTGCCGAGCTGGCGAGAGCCAGTAATGCAAAAGTTGCCTTTCCCGAGCACGCTGGTGGCCAGCACCGATGATCCATATTGCAGTTTTGAGCGGGCGGGTGTCTTTGCCAGCGCCTGGGGGTCAGCGTTTTTGAGCCTTGGCGCCTACGGGCATATCAATGCGCAGTCCGGCCTGGGCGCCTGGCCGCAGGGGCAGGAACTTTTGAGCGCTTTGCGCGAGCTTTAAGAGGAAATATCAATGGCAACCAAAAAATTGAAGGGGCTGGGGCGAGGACTCGAAGCTTTGCTCGGGCCCGCCGTGGGTGATGTGATGGCGCTTGATGGCGCAGACATGAGTAACCTGGGCTCCGCGCAACCCTCGGTGCTGGCCTTGGCTGACATGGTGGCCGGTCAGTACCAGCCGCGCACGCACATGGACGAGGGTGCTCTGTATGAATTGGCCGACTCGATTCGCGCCCAGGGCATCATGCAGCCCATTCTGGTTCGCCGCCTAAGCGATGCTGATGCGCAGACCAAGCGCGCCACCATGAGCGATGCCGCGGCCACCAGCCGTCAGCCGTTGTACGAAATTATTGCTGGCGAGCGGCGCTTTCGTGCAGCCAAGTTGGCCGGCTTGGACAAGGTTCCTGTTCTTGTGCGCGACGTGCCCAACGAGGCGGCTGCGGCCATGGCCTTGATCGAAAACATCCAGCGTGAAGACCTCAATCCGCTAGAAGAGGCCCAAGGCTTGCAGCGCTTGATTAAAGAGTTTGGGCTCACGCACGAAACCGCGGCGCAGGCGGTAGGGCGTTCGCGCAGTGCGGCCAGCAACTTGTTGCGCCTGCTCAACCTGGCAGAGCCCGTGCAAATCATGCTCATGGCGGGCGATCTGGACATGGGCCACGCCCGTGCGCTGCTGGCGCTGGACCGCGTGATGCAGATCAGCGCCGCCAATCAAATTGCCGCTAAAAAGTTGTCGGTGCGCGAGGCCGAGCGGCTGGTGCGCAAGCTGGGGGCCGAGTTTTCGCTCAAAGCGGTTAAACCAAAGCAAGAAAAATCCCGCGATGTGAAACGCGTGGAAGAAGAGCTCTCCGACTTGTTGACGGCGGAGGTTGAAGTCCGGGTTAAAAAGCGCGTCAAGCGTGCCGGCCGTTTAGAAGAAATGGGCGAACTGAGTATCGAGTTTGGCTCGATCGATGAACTCAACGGGCTGATTGACCGTTTACGTCGAACCCAGACGCGTTAGACCCAGGCGCTCGAATTAGCGAACCAGCGCCGGGCGTTTCGCATCGAAGCGCCAGCCCGCAATCAGGTACTGCATGGCCTGTGCATCGTCGCGTGCGCCCAGACCGTGCTGCAAATAAAGCTGGTGCGCGGCCATCACCGCATCCATGTCCAGGGTGATGCCCAGGCCTGGTTTTTGCGGCACGTGTACATAGCCTTTTTCGATGCGCAGTGGCTCAACCGTCAGGTGTTGTCCGTCTTGCCAAATCCAATGGGTGTCAATGGCTGTGACGCGACCCGGCGCAGCCGCTGCACAGTGCGTGAACATGGCCAGAGACACGTCAAAGTGGTTGTTGGAGTGCGAACCCCAGGTCAAGTCATACATGGCACACAGTTGCGCCACCCGCACCGAGCCTTGCAGGGTCCAGAAATGGGGATCTGCCAAGGGGATATCGACCGACTGCAGTTGAATGCTGTGGGCCATTTCGCGCCAGTCGGTGGCGACCATATTGGTAGCGGTGGGCAAACCCGTGGCGCGGCGGAATTCAGCCATGACCTCGCGTGCGGAAAACTGCCCTTCAGCACCGCAAGGGTCTTCCGCATAAGCCATCACACCGTGCATATTGCGCATTAGGCGAACGGCGTCTTTGAGTAACCAGCCGCCGTTGGGGTCAAGCGTGATGCGTGCTTGGGGAAAGCGCTCATGCAAGGCCGTGATGGCCTCGACCTCTTGCTCACCACGGAGCACCCCGCCTTTGAGCTTGAAGTCTTCAAAACCATAACGGGCCTGCGCCGCCTCGGCCAATCGAACAATGGCCTCGGGGGTGAGCGCCACTTCATGGCGAAGACGCAGCCAGTCGTCTTGGGCATCGGGTTCGCTGCGATAGGGCAGATCGGTTTGGGTGCGCTGCCCAATGTAGAACAAATAGCCCAGCATTTGTACCTTCTCTCGCTGCTGCCCCTCGCCAAGCAGCGCTGCAACGGGCAAGCCCAAAAATTGTCCCAGCAGATCAAGCAAGGCGCTCTCAACAGCGGTAACCGCGTGAATCGTGGTGCGCTGATCAAAAGTTTGCTGGCCGCGCCCACCGCTGTCGCGCTCTGCAAAGCGGTGGCGCATGGCGTTGAGCATCTGGTTGTACTGGCCAATGCTTTGTCCTTCAATCAGGGCGCGAGCCTCTTCCAGCACCTGGCGGATTTTTTCCCCGCCCGGCACTTCGCCCACGCCCTGATGGCCTTTGCTGTCATGCAGGATGACCAGGTTTCGGGTGAAAAAAGGCGCGTGGGCGCCACTGAGGTTGAGCAGCATGCTGTCGTGGCCGGCCACAGGGATAACCTGCATGCGTTGGATTAGGGGGGTGTCATTGAGGGCGGTTGCGGGCATAGGTGTAGGGCGCGTGGTGCGGTGCCAAAGTGGTCAATGAAACGTGAGGCGCGTGCCTGGCTTCAGGGCTGGTGAGGCGCCATACTGACAAACGCGCCGCCCTGGTAAATTGCAACCGGGTCGGCGGCGTTAATCGTTGGCTGGCGTGCCTCGGTGTCACCGCGAAACACGTCTGAGCTGTCTTGTGGCAAAAAGCCCAGGTGCCTGGCATGCCGGTTGTCCCACCACGCACCTTGGTTATTGGACATACCGTAAACAATGGTGTGTCCGATTTGCGCCGCGCTCAAAGAAGCGATGATCAGCCGCTCGAGGTCGTCAAAGCTCAGCCAGGTCGCCAGCATGCGACGGTCTTTGGGTTTTTCGTAGGAGGAGCCGATGCGAAGGCTTGCCGTCTCGATGCCCCACCGATCCCAGTACATCTGAGCCACATCTTCGCCAAACGCTTTGGATAAGCCGTAAAAGCCGTCCGGGCGGGGGGCTGCGCGGGTGTCGATGGTCTCGCTTTGCCGGTAAAAGCCGGTGACATGGTTGGAGCTGGCATAAACGATGCGCTTGACTTTGTGCAAGCGCGCGGCCTCGTACAGGTTAACTGCGCCCACGATGTTGGCTGCCAGGATGGGCGCCCACGCTTGCTCGGTGGAGACGCCGCCAAGATGGACGACCGCGTCCACGCCCTCGAGCAAGTTCAACACAGCCTGTGCGTCCTCAAGCGGCGCGTTGACCACCTCTTCGCCCGAGCCCGCTGGCTGCATCGCGGCGCGGTCGCTCAAGCGCAGCGTTTCACAGTAA
>JAURGS010000204.1 GCA_030833685.1 Rhodoferax sp.
CTTGGGCCGGCGATCATATCGATGCCGACGGTTCCAAACACATGTTTCTTCGCACTGGCCACATAGGCGTTGCCAGGGCCAGTGATCTTGTCTACCCGTGGGACGGTCTGCGTGCCAAAGGCCAGCGCAGCAACTGCCTGCGCGCCACCCATCGTAAAGACACGATGCACACCAGCCAAGCGCGCAGCAGCAAGAACCAGGGTGTTGCGCTCGCCACGGGGGGTTGGCACCACCATGACAATTTCTTGAACGCCGGCGACCGCAGCCGGAATCGCGTTCATCAACACGCTTGAGGGGTAAGCCGCCTTGCCACCTGGCACATAAATGCCCACACGATCCAAAGGGGTGACCTTCTGCCCTAGCAGGGTTCCGTCCTCGTCGCGGTAGCTCCAGCTTTGCCCGCAAGCCTTGCGCTGCGCCTCGTGGTAGCGTCGCACGCGACTTGCTGCGGCGGCCAAGGCCTGACGCTCCGGGTGCGGCAAGCGCTCAAAAGCCGATTCAAGCTCATCCGAGCCGATTTCCAGCTCGGCCACACTTTGGGCTGTCAAGCCATCAAAACGGGCGGTGTACTCCAGCACAGCAGCGTCGCCGCGAAGTCGCACGTCTTGCAAGATGTCAGACACGCGCTGCTCGATCGCCGCGTCGGCCTGAGCCGACCACTGCAGCCTGGCCTGAAACGCCTGGTCGAAGTCAACGCTTTGCGTTGACAGTCGTGCTGGCTTGGCTTGGAATGTCTTGGGCACTGGTACTCAGCCATCTTGCCCAAGGGAAAGTGAAAACGCATCAATCAAGGTTCTGAGTGCGGGCTGCTTGAGCTTCAGTGAAGCTTGATTGACGATCAGACGCGAGCTGATATCCATGATGTGTTCGACTTCCACCAGATGGTTAGCCTTTAAGGTGTTGCCCGTGGACACCAGGTCGACGATGGCATCGGCCATGCCAACCAAGGGGGCCAGCTCCATACTCCCGTAAAGCTTGATCAGATCCACGTGAACGCCTTTGCTGGCAAAAAATTCACGCGAAATCTTGAGGTACTTGGTCGCTACCGTCAGGCGCGACCCCTTGCGAACCGCGGCGTGATAGTCAAAATCTGAACGCACCGCCACACTGATACGGCATTTGGCAATGTTCAGATCCAGTGGCTGGTACAGGCCGTCGCTTCCGTGCTCAAGCAAAGTGTCTTTGCCGGTGATGCCAAGATCTGCCCCGCCTTGCTGCACGTAAGTGGGAACGTCGGTAGCACGCACAACCAAAACCCTCAAGTCAGCCTGGTTGGTCGGCAGGATGAGCTTGCGCGAGGTTTCCGGATCCTCGAGTACCTCGATGCCTGCTGCGCGCAACAACGGCAGCGTCTCTTCAAAAATACGGCCTTTGGACAAGGCTAGCGTAATCATGGGCTTACTCTTTCAATGTCAGCACCGAGCGCGCGAAGCTTGATTTCCATCTGGTCGTAGCCACGATCGAGGTGGTAAATGCGATCGACTGTGGTCACACCCTGGGCAACCAGACCGGCGATCACCAGACTGGCAGAAGCCCGCAGGTCAGTGGCCATGACGGTTGCACCTGACAGGCGGCTGTTGCCCTCAACCCTGGCCACCTTGCCATCGATCTGGATGTTAGCGCCAAGCCTGAGCAACTCGTTAACGTGCATAAAGCGGTTTTCAAAAATCGTCTCTGTCACGAGGGACGAACCTTTCGCGACCACATTGAGCGCCATAAACTGCGCCTGCATGTCGGTAGGAAAGCCGGGGTATTCCGTCGTGCGAAAACTCTGCGCTCGCAAGTGCTCGGCACCGGGGGATCGAATCTGTAAGCCCTGTGAATCGGCACTGACCTCGACACCAGCCTCGCGCAATTTGTCGATCACAGCCCCCAGGTGATCGGCTCGCGCGCCACGCAATCGCACATCACCCCCAGTGGCGGCCACCGCACACAAAAAAGTGCCGGCCTCAATGCGGTCAGACACGACCTCGTGGCTGCAGCCATGCAGACGCTCCACGCCTTGGATCACGATACGACTACTGCCATGGCCGGAAATTTTGGCGCCCATCTTAATGAGCATTTCAGCCAAATCCGGAATCTCAGGCTCACGGGCGGCGTTTTCCAAAACAGTTTCGCCCTCGGCCAGACAAGCGGCCATCAAGAAGTTTTCTGTGCCAGTCACAGTCACCATATCCGTGGTGATGCGCGCGCCTTTGAGTCGACGAAGCCCAGGTGAGAGGCTGGCTTTCATGTAGCCATGCTCCACTTGAATGTTGGCACCCATGGCGCTCAGGCCCTTGATATGTTGGTCCACAGGTCTGGAGCCGATTGCACACCCACCTGGAAGCGACACCCGCGCCTGACCAAAGCGCGCGAGCAATGGGCCCAAGGCCAAAACCGATGCGCGCATGGTCTTGACCAGCTCATAGGGGGCCTCGGGCGCAATGGGCTCAGCAGCCTGAAAGCGCAAACCGCCACGCTCGCCAAATGTCTCGCTGCGTACCCCCATGTGGCCCAACAAACGGCGCATAGTCGCCACATCGCGCAAGCGCGGCACATTGGTCAGGCGAACTGGCTCCTCGGTTAGCAGCGTTGCGCACAGCTCAGGCAAGGCAGCGTTTTTAGCGCCAGCAATCTGTATTTCACCCTGTAGCGGGCCACCGCCTCGAATTTTGAGTTGATCCATCGTTTAGGCGGCCGTATCTGACCACTCGGTTGGTGTCAGGGTCTTCATGGACAAGGCGTGGACTTCATCGGAATGCATGCGGGAACCCAAAGTCGCATACACACGCTGGTGGCGCTGAATCAGCCTTTTTCCTTCAAATTGCTTGGAGACGATCACAGCGTACCAGTGTCGACCGTCGCCCTCGACCTCCAGGTGTTCGCAAGGCAGACCGGCTGCAATTAAAGTCTTGAGTTCATCAGCAGTCATAAAGCAAGCACCTCCTCTCAGGTACGAATCCGATAACCGATGCGCAAAAGTTGCAGCGCAAACCCGGTTACCGCCGCCAGCGCCACGCCGACCACGGCCAAGCTGAGCCAAGGCGACACATCGCTGATCCCGAAAAAGCCGAAACGAAACCCATCAATCATGTAAAAGAAAGGATTGAACTGGCTAACGGTCTGCCAAAAAGGCGGCAAAGAGTGAATCGAGTAGAACACGCCACTCAAAAAAGTCATGGGCATGACCACAAAATTCTGGAAGGCAGCCAACTGATCAAATTTTTCAGACCACAAGCCAGCGATCAAACCGAGTGCCCCCATCAGCATGGCGCCCGACAGCGCGAAAACCGCAATCCATAGCGGTGCGGCGATCGGCAAGTCCGTGAAATAAAGGGCAACCAAAAACACACCCAAGGCGACAACCAAGCCCCGCACCACCGCCGCGCCAACGTAGGCGATAAACCAATGCACAAAGGACAGGGGCGTCAGCAGCAAAAATACCAAATTTCCCATGACTTTACTGGCAATCAAAGATGAAGAACTGTTGGCAAAAGCGTTTTGCAACAAGCTCATCATGGCCAGGCCAGGTACCAGGAATGCCATGTAACTGACCTGGTCATAGACCTGAACGCGTGACTCCAACACATGACCAAAAATCAACAAGTACAGCATCGCTGTCAGCACAGGCCCCGTCACCGTCTGGGCTACCACCCGCCAAAAGCGAAGAATCTCTTTGTAAAACAACATTCGCCAGCCCATCATGACGCGATCCTTTGTTCACCGGCGGCATCAGGGGCGTGTTGTTTCATCACCTGCAGAAAAACATCTTCGAGGTCTGCGCGGCGGATTTCAACATCCGTGGCCACAACCCCAGCCTCTCGGATGGCGGCCAGATACTTCTCAACATCCAGAGCATCCTGCACTGGCAACTGGATCATGCGCCCTGTGACCCGGGCTTTCTCAGCCAACGCGGCTGGCAAATCGCCCTGCGCCTTGAAGCACAAGACCTGCCCCGAGGCCTCCTTGAGCAGCGCGCTGGTACTGTCCAGGGCAACGACACGTCCAGTCTTGAGCATGGCAATCCGACCGCACAAAGCCTCGGCCTCTTCCAGATAATGGGTTGTGAGCAAAACCGTGTGCCCATCTTTGTTGAGTTTGGCAATAAAGCGCCAAAGCGTCTGACGTAACTCCACATCGACGCCCGCAGTGGGCTCATCCAGAACGATCACAGGTGGCCTGTGTACCAGAGCCAGCCCCACCAATACCCGCCGTTTCATCCCGCCAGAGAGGGTACGCATATTGGCATGGGCCTTATCCTGCAGCCCCAGGCTGGAGAGCAGTTCGTCAATCCAGTCATCGTTGTGGCGAACGCCGAAATAGCCGGACTGGAAACGCAAGGCCTCGCGAACGTTGAAAAAAGGATCAAACACCAGTTCCTGAGGCACCACCCCAAGTTTGCGCCTGGCGCTGGCAAAGTCTGTCTGCAC
>JAURGS010000205.1 GCA_030833685.1 Rhodoferax sp.
TAATGTCGCAGACGACGGCCAACAGCCAGCCCGAAAAACATGGGTACAAGGGCCAAAACCGACAACAGAATTTCGCTCCAGCCGAAACGCCCATAGATCAGCATCAAAACGTACATTGGCGCGGCCGAGAGCAGGTAAACCGCGCTGATGGTGCCAATAAATTCCTCTCGGCCCATGCGCAAAGCGACTAGGTAAGCGATCACAACGGGTCCAGTGAGCGCCGAGACACCACCCATGAACCCAGCCATCAGTCCTACCAGAACGTTCAACGGTGGCTCATAGACAGGGTTGATCTTAAATTTCGGCTTAAATATCAGCATACAAGAGGCCAACAAGACCGACAGCGCCATCCATTGGTTGAGCTCAACCACACTGATCGTGGAGGTCCAGCGCACCGTCAAGAAAAGCGAAAAATATTGAAAGACCATCAGCCAGGCGATGCGACGCATGACCAGGCCATGGCCGCGCGCCTCACGAAGCTGAATCGCATTGGATACCAGAATAGGAGCTGCCAGAATTCCGATCGCTACGGGTGGTGTGACAAGCAGTGACAGCAGCGGAATCGAAACCAGTGGCATGCCAACGCCAAGCGCGCCTTTGACGGTGGCGCCGAAGAGCAAAATCAGTGCGATGGCCGTTAGTGACGCCGGGTCAGTGAGCATCGCCATGGACCTGATCCAGCCCTAAATCTTGTAAGACTCGTAGCAGGCTGGGTGAAAAAGCTCATCGATCGAAACCAGACGGCTCGACAAGCCCTGGGAAAAATGGTGCCTAACAAAAGCCTCGAGCGTTTGAAGATTGGGCTGCACACCGTAAGACCAAAAATCTGCTCCCAGCGTTTCGCGTGCGGCTTTGAGCTGCTCTTCCACAAACGGCAGGGTTACCTTTGTCGCTGACGTATCGGCCAGAAGGTCAAGCGCCATGGCCTTGGAGGCACTGAACGCTTTCATCACTGCCATGGGAAGCCACGGATGCTGCTCAACAATGGTTTTGCGAATACCCACTACATGCATGATCGGAAAGATACCGGTGCGTTTGTAATAGTCCTTGGCCACGGCGGTTGGGTCATCAAACAGCCAGCCAATGTTGGGGTTGCTCAGCGCTTTGGGGCTGGGTGGGCGAGGTGCAATGAAGCCATCAATTTGGCCCTCTAGCAGTAGTTCCGAAATGGTTTTGTCAATGGGTGCATCGTCGATGTTCACGCCCTCAGGTAGCACCAGCTTGATTTTTTCGGGGCGTCCGGGGGTGTCGATACCGCCACGAACCCATTGAATGTCCTTCGGGTGTACCCCAAAGTCGTCTTGCAGGATGGCGCGAGCCCACACATTGGCGGTTAGCTGGTATTCGGGCACGCCCACGCGCCTTCCTTTGAGGTCCTGGGGCTGGCGGATGCGGTCTTTGCGAACATAAATAGATGTGTGGCGAAAAGCACGCGATAAAAAAACAGGAACCGCTACGTAAGGACTATCCCCACGGGCCAGACGCACCAAATAGCTCGAGAAAGATAGCTCGGTTACGTCAAAGTCCATGGTGCGCATGGCCCTAAAAAACATTTCTTCAGGACTTAGCAGCATGCAGATGGGATCGCACCCATCGATTTGCACTCGCCCATCAAAAAGAGCGCGGTTACGATCGTAGTCGCCCATGGCGACAGAGAGCTGGAGTTTGGACATGTTTAAATTTCAGGCTAAGAATAGGCGAGTGACTTAGGCCGGCCTAGGTCGACGCGTGCTGATGAGGGATAGAAGTGCCAGGCCGATAAGGCCTGATGCCCATTGAACCCAGGCCGAGGGATAAATACAAGCGACAGCTAGGACCAGTAGTGCCAGGCGCACGGCGGAATGCAATTGCTGTTGACCCAGGTGGCCATTGATCGCAACCGACGCCATGCCCACCATCATGATGGCCACGATGAAGGCTTGTGCAATCATCAAGAACGGTCCTTGGAAGTTCAAGGCAGGATTGAACAAAAAGAAAAACGGCAGCAAAAAGCCACCCAATGCCAAACGCACAGCGTGGTACCCAACTGCCATGGGTTGGGCATCGGCGATCGCGCTGGCGGCAAAGTTGGCCACTGCCACAGGTGGCGTAATTGCTGACAGACAAGCGAAATACACCATGAACAAATGAAGCTGCATCAAGGGCAGCTTGAAAGTCTGGCTGAGAACCGGGGCCAGCAGGGCGGCGGCTGTGAGGTAAACCGCAGGGGTAGGCATGCCCATACCCAGCAGAATCAGAAATACGGCAGAAAGTAAAAGGGTGGAAATCAGGTACCCGCCGGAGAGATAGGTAATGAGCAATGTGAACTTACCAGCCAAGCCGCTGATCTCCACCGCCCCGATGATGATGCCGGCAGCTGCAACTGCTCCAATGAGTGGCACGATTTGAAAAATAGTCTGGGTACAGCAAGCCACAAACTTCTTCGGGCCGATCGCAGCTTTTTTTGAGAACCAGCTCAGCGCGATGATGCAGGCGGTTGAGCCTGCGGCTACATAAACCGGCGTGTAGCCCATGACCAAAAATCCAACCAGGGCGGCCAGCGGCAAGAGGTGACGCCACCCCCGCTGGAGGCTGGGCCATAACGCAGGTATTTGGTCTGCGGTCATCGTTCCTTCGTTGTTGCGGATGGCCTCGTTGTGCACCGTGATGAACAGCGCAGCGTAGTACACCAGTGCAGGCAAGAGGGACGCCAGCGCGATGCTTGAATACGGCAGACCCGTCATGTCCGACATGATGAACGCGACAGCGCCCATCACCGGTGGCAGCATGGCGCCACCGCTGGACGCGGTGGCTTCAATCGCGGCAGCCCGCTCAGCCGAGATGCCCTCGCGCTTCATCAGCGGAATAGTTAACGGGCCTGTTGTCGCCACGTCAGCGGTGGGGCTGCCAGACACCGAACCATACAAGCCGCTGGATGTAATGCAGGCTTTCACCGCACCGCCCCGCATACGCCCGGTTAACGCCGCAGCAACCTGATAGAAGAGTTCGCCACCACCTGTCTTTTCGTAAAAATTGCCGAACAGAACAAACAAAAACGCGTAGGTGGCTGCAACTTCCAGCGGTGAGCCAAAGATGCCGTTGTTGGTGATGGTGAGCATCTCAACGAAGTAATTCCAGGTGAAGTTTTCGTGCTTGAGCGGCCCTGGAATATAGGCGCCAAAAATGCAGAACAAGATGAGAACGAGTACCAGGCTAGTCAGCCCCCAGCCGGTGCTGCGTCGGCACAACTCGATGACCAAGGCGACCAGGATCAAGCCCGCCAGCATGTCCCCCCAGTCTGGTTGTGAAAAACCGTAACTCCAATTGAGAAATTTGTCGCCTTGGATCAGGTAATAGCTGGCAACACCAAAGGAGATCAGTGCCAGCAAGACATCGACGACATTAAGTTGCTTGCGGTCGCGGTGCGCACTGGTCGTTAAAAAAGCAATCGGGAAAGTGACCGCGATGAAAACGGAGATGTCACTGTGAAAGTTGGCTGTGTAGCTTCGTGCCCAGTTGGCGAACGTTTCCAAGCTGGGCAGGTCCAGGCCGGCGGCCAGGAGTTGCTGGTGGAGCCATAGTGCGGCGTCGCCACTCAGAACGGCCAATGCGCCAATCCAAAGTACATACAGGGTCGCCAGCACCGCCCCCATGGCGATCAGGGGTGAAAACGGTTGGCCAGGCAGGTGCCTGGCGCCACCGCTTAGATAGCCGGAAAAGTAACGGCCGGCGCGCTCTTTGGGCATGGTGTATCCACAGACCAACCAGCATCGAACTTGAGCCGGCCAGTCCGCTGAAGGGCTTATTTCACCAAGCCTTTTTCCTTAAAGTAGCGCAGTGCCCCTGGGTGAATTGGCATGTTTCCCGGGTTTTCAGCCATTTTGCTGGCTTCAAAGGTTTTTAGCGATCCACCGATTGCACGGACACGATCTTGGTTTTCACCCATTGCTTTGACATATTTGTAGACTGTTTCTTCTGGGGTCTGTGCGCTGACCAGCAAGGCGACCCATTGACGAATGGTTGGCGATGGTTTGCTCATGAATGGGTAGGTGTTGGCAGGAACCATGTCTGCCTGGAAGTTAAACGCGTCAGCAGCTTTTTTGGTGAATGCAATGTCATCATCGATCCACATCAGTGGGCGCTTGGAATGAACATCCTTGATGAGGGCGTCGCCCAAGTTCCTCACGTTCATGAACACGTCAGCTTTGCCGTCGACGATGGCGTTTAGGCCGGTTGAGCTGTTGCCCAGCACAAAGCTGCCGCCCCACTTTTCAATGTCGTTGATGGTAAAGCCGTGTGCTTTCATCATTTCATACGGGCCACCAATGGTGGTTTGCGGGTTATCTGGCCGGTTGATCGCCAGTCGCATAGCCGGTTTTTTAGCAGCAATATCGGACCAGGTCTTGATGCCATTGGC
>JAURGS010000206.1 GCA_030833685.1 Rhodoferax sp.
CTCGGAGCTGGACTATGTACCCCTGCCAGACACGGTGATCGCGACCATAAAAAATGCCTGGTCCAAGACGGTAGATGGATCTGGAAAACCGGTGGCGTTGAAGTGATGTTGGGCTGTGGGGCGGTGGCTCGGAGGCTCCCGCTGTCGCACGCTATAGTTCTGTACACTGCCTACTGGCCAGTCCTTTGCGCGCCGCGATCGACGGGTGATGTTGGTAGTGTTTTGCCATTGGCTCACGTTTGTTAGCGATATCCATGTTGCGTTCGGGTCCGGTCATCGATAAAGTGTTTGGGCTAATGGCGAAGGTCGCTGCTGTCCTGACCCTGGCGATCCTTGTTGCTATCCTGGCTTCACTGACTGTCAATGCCTGGCCTGCGATCGAAAAGTATGGCTTGGGTTTCTTTGCCAGCGCAGTCTGGGACCCTGTCCAGGAGGAATTTGGCGGCCTGGTCATGATTTATGGCACCCTCATGACCAGTGCTATAGCGCTGATCATTGCGGTGCCGGTGAGTTTTGGAATCGCGTTGTTTTTGACCGAGTTGTCGCCAGCTTGGCTGAAGCGGCCCTTGGGGACAGCCATCGAATTGTTGGCTGCGATTCCTTCAATCGTCTATGGTATGTGGGGCCTGCTGGTTTTTGGGCCGATTCTGGCGACTTACGTTCAACAGCCCTTGCAAGCGCTTTTTAAAGGCATTCCCTTGCTGGAGGCATTGGTTTCGGGACCACCTGTAGGCATCGGAATTTTGTCAGCCGGGATTATTTTGGCGATCATGATCATTCCGTTTATTGCGGCGGTCATGCGCGACGTATTTGAGGTGACACCCACGTTGCTGCGGGAGTCTGCCTATGGATTGGGCGCCACAACTTGGGAGGTGGTCTCCAATGTGGTGCTGCCCTACACCAAGGCTGGTGTTATCGGGGGCATCATGCTCGGTTTAGGACGTGCCATTGGCGAGACCATGGCGGTGACGTTTGTGATTGGTAACTTCAATCAGCTGGATTCGCTCAGCCTCTTCCAGGCGGCAAACAGCATCACCTCGGCCCTGGCTAATGAGTTTGCTGAGGCTGGGGCTGGCCTGCATCAGGCGTCCTTGATGTACCTGGGTCTGGCCTTGTTTTTCATTACTTTCGTCATTTTGAGCCTGTCCAAGTTGTTGCTGGTGCAGCTTAAAAAGCAAGAAGGGAGCAAGGCTTGAGCGCCAGTGACCGCGATAAGTCTGCCGCGGCTGCGCCAATGGAGCGCGCTCGGCAGAAGGTTTATATCAGGCGCAAGCGCATGAACTATGTTGCCTTGGCCTTGTCCATGTTTGCAATGGCTTTTGGCCTGTTTTGGTTAATTTGGATTTTGTTTGAGACCGTGCGTTTGGGCATCAGTGGCCTGAGCTGGGTGGCCCTAACTGAAATGACACCGGCACCGAATGAGCCTGGTGGACTGGCTAATGCTATTTACGGTTCGTTTCTGATGGTGGCTTTAGCCACCTTAGTAGGCACACCCATAGGGATCATGGCGGGTATTTACCTGGCTGAGTACCAGAGTCGTGGACCGTTGGCTGTACTGACACGCTTTGTCAATGACATTCTGTTGTCCGCCCCCTCCATTGTGATCGGACTGTTTGTGTATGCGGTGGTCGTCGCGCAGTTCAAGACTTTTTCTGCCTATGCCGGCATTGTTGCTCTGGCCTTGATTGTGATACCGGTCGTGATACGCACCACTGAGAACATGCTGCAGTTGGTGCCCTCTGGCTTGCGCGAAGCGGCTTACGCACTTGGTGCGCCGAAGTGGAAAGTGATTATGAGCATCACGTTTCGCGCAGCACGCTCAGGCGTTGTCACCGGTGTACTGCTGGGCGTTGCCCGT
Source organism: Rhodoferax sp. (assembly GCA_030833685.1). Taxonomy (GTDB): domain Bacteria; phylum Pseudomonadota; class Gammaproteobacteria; order Burkholderiales; family Burkholderiaceae_C; genus Rhodoferax. The sequence continues at coordinate 1,859 of JAURGS010000206.1, forward strand.
ATTGCGGGTGAGACTGCGCCACTGTTGTTCACAGCCTTGAATAACCAGTTCTGGACATCCAGCCTGGGCGAGCCCATGTCCAGCTTGCCGGTGACCATTTTTAAGTTTGCGATGAGTCCATATGAAAACTGGCAACAGTTGGCCTGGGCTGGGGTGTTCATCATCACGGTTGCAGTTTTGGCGCTCAATATCGTGTCCCGTCTTTTGACGCGTCGTCAACACTGACCCCAATTTGTCTATGCACCATTCACGCGCTGCTCAAAAAAACGATCATGACTGCTGAACTTAACCCTACTGCTCGGGCCAAGATTTCCGTCAAAGACCTGAACTTTTTTTATGGGAAATTCCATGCCCTTAAAAATATCAATCTGGAGATTCCTGAAAACCGGGTGACAGCTTTTATTGGGCCTTCAGGGTGCGGAAAGTCGACCCTGTTGCGGGTGTTCAACCGGATGTATGCGCTGTACCCTGACCAGCGCGCGCAGGGTGAGGTGATGTTTGATGGGGAAAACCTGCTGACCAGTAAGCGCGATGTGGCGCTTTTGCGTGCCAAGGTGGGTATGGTGTTTCAAAAGCCAACGCCTTTTCCGATGTCAATCTACGACAACATTGCGTTTGGCGTGAATTTGTTTGAGTCGCTAAAGGCCTCCGATATGGAAGAGCGGGTGGAGTGGGCCTTGCGTAAAGCAGCGCTATGGACAGAAGTTAAAGACAAGCTCAAGCAAAGCGGATCTAGCCTTTCTGGTGGTCAGCAGCAACGGCTGTGCATTGCCCGCGGTATCGCCATCAAGCCCGAGGTTCTTTTGCTCGATGAACCTTGTTCTGCCCTGGATCCGATTTCCACGGCCAAGATCGAAGAGTTGATTACCGAGCTCAAGAGCGATTACACCGTTGTCATCGTTACCCACAATATGCAGCAGGCGGCGCGTTGCAGTGACCACACGGCGTACATGTACCTGGGTGATCTGATTGAATTTGGCGATACCGAACAGATGTTTTTCAAGCCCTCACGGAAAGAAACCGAGGACTACATCACAGGACGCTTTGGCTGATTTGCAGAGCTGGATTTGTGCGGAGCATTGCCGTAAGTTTTTTTAAGAGGATGAGACGTGCCAAACAAACATTTATCGACTCAGTTTGACAGCGAACTTGGCGGTGTATCAACGCGCGTCATGGAGCTTGGGGGTCTGGTTGAAGCCCAGATCCAGAAAGCCATTTACGCCTTGTCTCACTTCAGTATCGAGGTGGCCAATGAGGTCAGCGCCAATGAGCCCGCTGTCAATGCCATGGAAGTTGACATTGACCGTGAGCTCTCGAGCATCATTGCCCGCCGACAACCCACGGCTGTCGATTTGCGACTGCTCATGGCGATATCCAAGGCCACCGCGAATCTGGAGCGCGTGGGTGACGAAGCGGAAAAAATCGCGCGCATGGTGCGCTCGATACTCGAGCACGCCGCCCCGCGCTCGCTTCCCACTACGGATCTGCAGGTAATCGGTGACATGGCAGCCACGCTTTTGCGTAAAGCGCTGGACGCCTTCGCCCGACTGGACACCAACGCCGCACTGCTGATTCTTAAAGAGGATGGATTGATCGACACAGCGTTTGATGGGTTTGTGCGCAAATTGATCACTTACATGATGGAAGACCCGCGAACAATTTCACCCAGTTTGGACCTTTTGTTTTTGGCCAAGGCTATCGAGCGCATCGGTGATCACGCGAAAAACATCGCTGAGTTGATCATCTACATTGTTAAAGGTGCAGACGTGCGACATGTGTCCATGGAGAAGATCGAGTCTGCCGTGAGATGAAGCCATTGCCGTCGGTTCTGGTGGTCGAGGACGAGCCTGGTATCGCCGAGTTGATCATGGTGAACCTGCGGCACAGTGGATTTCGTCCTCAATGGGCTGCCAGCAGCCAGGCGGCTCAAGCGATGCTGGATGCGCAGTTGCCCGACGCGATTGTGCTGGACTGGATGTTGCCGGGTGATAGCGGCTTGGTATTGGCTAAGCGTTGGCGCGCGGCGGCTCGCAGCAAGTCGGTGCCCATCCTGATGCTCACAGCCCGGGGAGATGAAGCCGACCGCATCGCGGGCTTGGACGCCGGTGCAGACGATTACATCGCCAAGCCTTTTTCTCCCCGCGAGCTCGTGGCCCGCATCCGCGCTGTTTTGCGCCGGCGCGCCCCCGAGGAGATGGCACCTGTTCTCAAGTGGGGTGACTTGGTTTTGGATGTTCAGGGCTTTGAGTTGCGCTGCGATGGACGGGTGTGCAAGCTCGGACCAATTGAGTTCAAGCTACTGGCCAGCCTGATGGCGCAGCCGACTAGGGTACACACCCGTCGCCACTTGCTCGAAAAAGTCTGGGGCGGCGACACCATGGTTGAGGAGCGCACCGTGGATGTCCATGTCAAACGGCTGCGCGCCGGCCTTGGCGAGGCGGCCTTTTGGATCGAAACCGTTCGGGGTCTCGGATATCGAATGGCCGAGCCCGTAGAGACTGCAGGGGCGTAGGGCGCGATGGAGCTGCGCTTTTTT
>JAURGS010000207.1 GCA_030833685.1 Rhodoferax sp.
GTTGTCAGCCGGCGTGTTGTTTGGCTTTGTGCTGACCTACTACCGTGTGCCGCAACAATTTACAGAGCTGTTTCTGTCCTGGTCGCTTTCGCCTTACGCGGTCTTGGCCATCGTGGTGCTGTTTTACATTTTGTTAGGCATGTTTTTAGAGCCGGTCTCCATGACGTTCATCACCTTGCCAACGATCTACCCCCTGATTCAAGCCGCTGGCTTTGACCTGGTTTGGTTCGGCGTGATCTTCACCATCACCATGGAAATTGCGGTGCTCACCCCGCCGGTGGGACTGAACCTGTTTGTTATCAAGGGAATCGGCGGAAACGCGGTCAGCATCTCCGATGTGATCTACGGCTGTTTGCCCTTTCTGGCAGCCTTGTCGCTCCTGATTGTGGTGTTGATCGCCATGCCGCAACTGGCCATGTGGTTGCCAGGCGCGATGAAGTGATGTGCTGTTACTGGAGATGAAGGCATGAGCGAGGGTCGTGTGCGCACCTGGGTATGGGTGCATGGCTATCTCGGTAGTTCACGGATTTGGCACGAGGCCTTTTCAGTGCTTTCCAAACACCACAACATCGTCACTGTGGACCTGCCAGGTTTTGGCAGTAGGTCAAACGAGCTGGCGCCCGATTCGATCGAACAGTTTGCCAGTGGTGTGCTGGGCCAACTCGCCGATCGTGGCCTGGATACGTTTGGCTTAATGGGGCATTCGATGGGTGGACAGATTGCCCAGGAAATGGCGATCCAGGCCGGTGAGCGTGTCAAGGCTTTGGTGCTGTACGGCACCGGACCGGTTGGTGCCATGCCCGGGCGATTTGAGACGATTGCGCGATCGCGCGAGCGGCTTGCACAAGACGGGGTGGAGGCGACCGCGCGGCGCATTTCGGCACGCTGGTTTGTGGACCTGGAACAGGCCAAAGATTGGCCGTGGGTCAGTGAGCTGGCCAATGGTGCGTCTCTGGCCACAGCGGATCGTTGCCTGAAAGCCATGGAGCAATGGAATCGTGAGCGCGAGCTTGGGCAAATTCAATGTCCCACGCAAATAGTGTGGGGCGAATCCGATCGTTCCTATGCCTGGAGCGAGCAAATGAAGCTGTGGCAAGGCATTGCCCAAATTTCATTGGCCGTATTGCCGCGCTGTTCGCACGCCGCACACCTGGAAGCGCCAGAATTGTTTCAACGGGTTGTGGGCGATTTCATGCGCTTGCACACGGGCTAAAGACTCCTCGCCCAGTCGTGGCCGCCTCGCCAGATGGGCGAGGCTTGTCCACGAGGTGCGCTGACTGCTTGGCCTGACCGCATGGGTTGGCGATCGATGCCAGCCTTCAATTTTTCTTCGAGGCTAGAGATCGTCGCCTTCTGGCGTGCGTTCATTTCGGCGCGTGCCATCTGAGACCTGCAATCTCGTCTCCTGAGGCGCTCGTCTTTGGCGCAAATAGGACTTAGCCAAGCCAGACAGCGCTGGCCCTGTGTGCGTTCTGCCACAGCGCACTGTGCGCTGAATTGCGCTACGTTGGCAGCTCTCGCCTACCTAATGTATTCAGATGACACATTCATTGCAACCTGTAAGTGCTTAATTCTTATGGTTTTTTATTCCTGATTTTTATGCCAATCTATACCTAAGCTGTTGATTTCATTACAAAAATTCCGCTCTGCAGGTTTGCAAACCTGAAAAATGCTGTTAAAGTGCAAAAAAGTGCAATTTCGTGGGGAAAAGTGTTTATTTCTCCGCGAAGGTTTTTTTGTTGACCAAGGTGTTTAGGTGTTTCAAGGCGCGTCTTCTCTTAGTCTGGATGCCAAAGGGCGATTGTCGGTGCCGACGCGGCATCGTGACGTGCTCTCGGCCTTGGCATCGGGCCAGCTGACCATCACCAAGCACCCGCACGGTTGCTTGATGGTTTTTCCACGTCCCGAGTGGGAAAAGTTTCGCGATCGCATCAACGCTTTGCCGATGTCAGCGCAGTGGTGGAAACGAATTTTCCTGGGCAACGCCATGGACGTCGATGTGGACGGCAGCGGGCGCGTGCTGGTGTCTCCGGAACTGCGCAGCGCGGCCAACATCACCAAAGACGCTGTGCTGCTGGGCATGGGCAATTACTTTGAGCTCTGGGACAAGGGGACGTACGACTCCCAGGAAGCGCAGGCGATGCGCGAGGCGATGCCTGACGTTTTCAAGGACTTCTCGTTCTAAAGGACAACGGTGCAAGCAGCATGGACGCACACCACAGTTTTGTTAGAGGAGGCGGTCGACGCCCTGCTCGGTCATGCGCCGCCGTATGGAGATGTGCAGCCGCCTATGTACGTCGACGCAACCTTTGGCCGCGGTGGCCACAGCCGCTTGATTTTGTCGCGCTTGTCCAGCGAGGCTCGTTTGCTGGCGTTTGACAAAGACCCAGATGCGCTGGCCGAGGCTGCCAGTATTCATGACGCCCGTTTCTCTATTCGCCACGATGGTTTCGCGCAACTGCAAGACCTGCCCACAGCAAGTGTGAACGGTATCTTGTTCGACCTGGGTGTGAGCTCTCCCCAGGTTGATAACCCACAGCGCGGATTTAGTTTTCGCTCGCAAGGTCCGCTTGACATGCGAATGGATTGCACGCGCGGCGAAAGCGTAGCCCAGTGGTTGACGCATGCGCCACAGGAGCAGATTGCACAGGTCATCCGCGATTACGGCGAAGAGCGCTTTGCGTCGGCTATTGCGCGGGCCATTGTTCAGCGGCGCCAGAGCCACGGCGAGTTCAAGACCACTTTGGAGCTCTCAGAACTTGTCGCCGGCGTGGTGAAAACACGTGAGGCCGGGCAAAACCCAGCCACCCGCACGTTCCAGGCTTTTCGCATCTTCATCAACGACGAGCTGGGGCAGTTGCAGACGGCCTTGCGTGCCTGCCTGCGCATTCTTCGCGCTGGCGGTCGCCTGGTGGTCATCAGTTTTCACTCGCTCGAAGACCGCATCGTCAAGCAGTTTATTTCTGAGCACTCACGCCAGGTCTACGATCGGCGTGCGCCATTTGCAGCGGCTGCACCGATGCATCTGAGGCCGATTGCCCGCACGCGGCCAACGCCTGCCGAGGTGGCGGCAAATGCCCGCTCACGAAGCGCCATCATGCGAGTGGCCGAGCGCACAGACCTTGTCTGGGGGGGCGCTTGAGCCGACTCAATTTCTTTTTGCTGTTGGGTGTCATGGTCAGCGCCTTGTACCTGGTCAATGTGCAGTACCAGTCGCGTCGCCTGTTCTCCGAGCTTGAGCGCGCCAATGCGCAGGGGCGGCGCCTGGCGCTGGACCAAGAGCGCTTGCAGCTCGAGCGTCAGGCGCAGGCCACCTCTGCGCGCGTTGAGCGCCTGGCCCGCGAAAAGCTCAATATGCGTTCGGTCACGCCTGCGATCACCCTGTACCTGGGGCCGCAGCCGGCGTCGCAGGGCGCACAGCCTGGCCTGGGAGCCAAGCCATGAGTCGCTCGATTGCTTACAACCTGAGCCCTTTACTTGCCAGCCCGACACCGGTGTGGCGCAGCCGCCTCATTGTGGGGGGCATCGCACTGGCGTTTGCTGGCTTGCTGGCACGTGCGGTCTACATCCAGGTGATCGCCAATGATTTCTTCATCAAGCAAGGCGAGGTGCGCTTCGGGCGCACCCTGACGCTGCCAGCCAGTCGCGGTCGCATTCTTGATCGCCATGGTGTGGTGTTGGCATCGAGCATTCCGGTGCCCAGCATCTGGGCGATTCCGGAAGACGTGGAGCGTGATGCGCACAAGCTGCAAAAACTGGCCAAGATTCTGGGCATGCCGATGGCTGAGCTGAATAAAAAATTGGCGGACGAGGACAAGACCTTTGTCTGGTTGCGCCGACAGGTGGATGAATCGGTTGCCAAGCAGATTGATGAGCTCAAGATCAAAGGCGTGTACCACCGCAAGGAATACAAACGCCAGTACCCGGAGGGCGAGGCCGCCGCGCACGTGGTGGGCTTTACCAACGTCGAGGACAGGGGCCAGGAAGGCATCGAGCTCTCATTTAACCAGGACCTCACCGGTCGCGATGGCTCGCGCCGTGTGATCAAGGACCGTTTGGGGCAAATTGTGGAGGCTGTCGGGGAGCAGACCGCGCCGATTGATGGCGAGGACCTGGTGCTCAGCATTGATGCCAAAGTGCAGTTTTACGCCTACCAAAAGCTCAAAGACGCGGTGCAAGAGCACAAGGCCAAGGCCGGCAGTGTGGTGGTCATTGATGTGCGCACAGGTGAGGTGCTGGCGCTGGCCAACTACCCCAGCTATGACCCGGGGGACCGCCGCAATTTAAGCGGTGCGCAATTGCGTAACCGTGCGATAACCGACTCCTTTGAGCCAGGCTCGACCATGAAGCCTTTGGTGATTGCCACGGCGCT
>JAURGS010000208.1 GCA_030833685.1 Rhodoferax sp.
GGGCCCTGCCCACAGCCAAGGTGTACAAGGCATCCCCGGCTGCAAAAATCAGGCAACCCACAGCGCCCACCAGCAACAAAACGGATTCCACCCGTCTCGGGCCAAAATGATCGAGCAACATGCCCAGGGGCAGCTGAAAAAGCCCAAAGCCCAGAAAGTACGCCGAGGTCAATAGGCCCAAGCCGCTGGCCGTGATGTTCAGTTCCTGCGCCAACTCAGGCGCAATCACAGCATTGATGCTGCGCAATCCGTACGACAAAAAATAGCCCATGGCATAGGCGGGCACAATTCGAAGCCAAAGCGCAGTGGGGCGATTCATGGGCGCGATTGTCGCGTCCTTGTTCTCCTTTTTTTTATGCGTTTCTTCCAAGCACGTCAGAATCCCCGAACGATCCAACAGCCACCTACCACTATGAATTCCATTGAGCCGAATGGCTCGCCTATCGTTCTGCTTGACGGCGGCACTGGCCAGGAGTTGATCCATCGCTCAAGCCGCCCACCAACTCGTCTTTGGTCGGCCTCGGTCATGATGGACGAGCCTGGTTTGGTTGAAGCGGTGCACCGGGACTTCATCGACGCGGGTGCGCGGGTCCTGACGCTAAACAACTACACGACAACGCCGCAGCGACTGGCACGGGAACAACGGGCAGACTGGTTCACTGGCTTGCATCAGGCGGCCATCCTGGCTGCGCAGCGAAGCCGGCAGCACGCCAGGCAGCCCAAAGACATCAGCCTTGCTGGCTGCCTGCCCCCACTGGTCAGCAGCTACCACAGTGCAGACGTACCGCAAGCTGAAGTTTGCCTGGACCAATACCGGCAACTGGTGGCGGCGCAGGCCCACGCTGTAGATCTATTTTTGTGCGAAACCCTCTCAACCGTTGTCGAAGTTCAAACTGCTGTCAAAGCCGCTTGCGAGAGCGGCAAACCGGTCTGGGTGGCCATGACGGTGGACGACCAAGATGGCACGCGCTTGCGTTCTGGCCAGACGCTGGCAGACGGCGTGGCTGCCGCTGTGGCTGGTGGCGCCAATGCCGTTTTAATTAATTGCTCTTGGCCTGAAGCGGCTACGCAAGGGATGGATGTGCTGAGCGCCAGCGGGCTGCCCTTTGGGGCTTACGCCAACGGCTTCACCCAGGCCAATCATTTGCAAAAAGGCGCGACCGTCGCCACACTGCAGGCGCGCGCAGACCTGGACCCAAGCCGATATGCCCAACACGCCATGGCTTGGGTCGCCAAGGGTGCCAGAATAGTGGGAGGATGCTGCGAGGTCGGACCCGCTCATATCCGCGAGTTGGCCCAAGTCCTGCAACAAAACGGATTCGTACCGGTTCAACAATTGCCAGCTTAAAAAACGGCCTTGATTAACGCGTAACAAAAATCAGCAAGCCCATGAATGACAACAACTTTGAAGAATTCAAGCAACGCAAACTGAGTGAAGGTTTCGACGAAGTCCTGATCAGGACCTGGGAGCCGCTATTTGCCAACGAGCCGCACAGCCACCCGTTTGATACCGAAGCCCTGGTGAGCCAGGGAGAGTACTGGCTCACCGTAGGTAAAACGGTCACGCACTACCGCACAGGTGACACTTTCCGCGTCGCCCGCGGTGTCGAGCACAGCGAGCGCTACGGCGCACAAGGCGCTGTGTTTTGGGCAGCGCGCAAAAATTGACGCACAAAGAATAGCGTAGCCATGAAATCCAGTTTCAAGGGCAATAAATCAAGCTTGCCATCGAAGCTTTGCGAGCGTTGCAATCGCGAGATGAACTGGCGAAAGTCCTGGGCCAAGAACTGGGAACAAGTCAAATATTGCTCTGAAGCCTGCCGAAAAAATGCAACGCCGATCAGCCGGGTGGGCACGACCGGCTCATGAAGACCACTGCCCTGCCTGAGCCTTCCGAAAAGAGCGACACACCATGACCCAACTCGCGCTAAATGTTCTGGGTGCACCACTGGTGCCCTGCTCGTACGACCCGTTGACTGGGTTTTACCGCGACGGTTGTTGCAACACCGATTTGCAAGATCGGGGCAGTCACGTCATTTGCGCCCGAGTCACTCAGGCTTTTCTGGATTACTCGCTACGCCAAGGAAACGACCTGATCACACCTCGGCCAGAGTACCGCTTCCGGGGACTCAAAGCGGGTGACCGCTGGTGCGTGTGCGCCATGCGCTGGAAAGAGGCGCTACTGGCTGGCATGGCACCACCCGTGATCCTGGAGTCCACCCACGCCAAGGCGCTGGAGTTCATCCGCTTAGAAGATTTACAAGCCCATGCGTGGCGCGCTCCTGCATGACAAAACAGCTTTTTTGGTTCAAGCGCAACCTGCGCTGCCGGGACCAAGAGTCCCTGATGTTTGCTGACTCCAACCTTGGAAGATGCCCGCCGACGTACAGCAGCAATGCAGCCTGATGGACGGTCGTAACCGACCAGAGCCGATGGTCAACCGGGAAAACGCCACCGGTCAGGCCAAAGCGCGCTGGCACCAGCGACGCGCGCAGGGTTCGGTCAACGCGGCGAAGGCAGCCTTTCTTGAGCGCCATAGATCGCGCCAGCTGCCCACACGCTCAGCGCCGACGCTTGGCAACTAAGGTCGACGCGCAAACACGCAACCCACACTGGATTGGTAAGTGTCTTCCAGCTCCGCTCCCCGGACCCGTCACCTGGTCATTGTGCTGGGCGACCAGCTTGACCTGAACGCTTTGGCCTTGCGAGATTTCGACGTTCAGCGCGACCGCATCTGGATGGCCGAAGTCGCGCAAGAGTCCACGCACGTCCCCTCGTCAAAAATCCGCATCGCGCTTTTTCTCAGCGCGATGCGGCATTTCGCACAAAGCCTGCGCGAAAAAAGCTGGCCCTTGCACTACACCGCACTGGACGACCCGGACAACCTGGGCAGCATCCAGGCTGAACTCAACAAAGCCATCAACCTTTACAAACCCGAAGGGCTGTGTCTTACCGCACCCGGTGACTGGCGCGTCTGGCAGACGATCAAGGCGCTCGCCTCTGCGCATGGACTGCCCCTACAAGTTCACGAGGATCAAGGGTTCTTCACCACCGTACGCGACTTTGCTACATTCGCCAAGGGGCGCAAGCAGTTGCGCATGGAATACTGGTACCGGCAGTTGCGCGAGCGCTTCAACATCCTGATGGAGAACGGGCAGCCTGTTGGTGGCCAATGGAACTTTGACGCCGAGAACCGCGCCTCATTTGGTAAACGTGGCCCGCCTCCCATCCCCGCGCCAACCCGTATCGAGCCTGACGCCATAACCCGTGACGTTCTAACCCTTGTGAACGAACGCTTTGCCAGCCACAGCGGGCAGCTCACCCACTTTGCTTGGCCCGTTACACGTGAGCAAAGTTTGCAGGCCCTGGCCGGCTTTATCGAGGAGCGCCTGCCCGACTTTGGGCTCTACGGATGCGATGTGGGCTGCAGAGCCGTGGCTATTTCACTCCCACCTGTCGGCAGCGCTGAACCTGAAATTACTCAGCGCGCAAGAGGTGGTAGATGCCGCTGTCCAGGCCTATCGCCAGGGTCGCGTACCGATTGCATCGGCAGAAGGCTTTGTTCGGCAAATTCTGGGCTGGCGGGAGTTTGTCCGGGGTATCTACTGGACCCAAATGCCTGAGTACCTGGAACACAACGCCCTTGAGGCACAAGAGCCGCTGCCCGATTTTTTCTGGACCGGTAAGACCGACATGGCTTGTCTGCGCGAAACCTTAACGCAAACTTTTGAGACCGGCTATGCCCATCACATTCAACGCCTGATGGTCACCGGCCTGTACACCCTGCTGCTGGGTGTGCAGCCACGGCACGTGCACGAGTGGTTTCTGAGCGTTTACGTCGACGCTGTGGAGTGGGCAGAGCTGCCTAACACGGTGGGCATGTCCCAATTTGCAGACGGCGGCTTGCTGGCAAGCAAACCCTACATTGCCAGCGGCAACTACATCCAGCGCATGAGCAATTACTGCGCTGGCTGCCGTTTCGACCCGGGGCAGGCCACTGGGCCTAGCGCTTGTCCCTACACCACACTGTATTGGGATTTCTTGATACGCCATCAAGCGCTGCTAGAAAAGAACCCGCGCATGGGCATGCAGCTCAAAAACCTGGCTCGCCTAAGCCCGGAAAAACGTGAAGGCATCCAAGACCAGGCCAAAGCCCACAGGCGCTTGGCTGCGCAGCAAGCCGACTAGGGGCTGGCAAAGGTTTGGTGGCTAAGCGCTCGGCCTTGGTCATCAACCCGCACCAGCACCAAATCGCCAGACCCAATAGCCTTGCCCATAAAGGCCTGGATATTGACATGGTGCGTCACCAGGATCAGGGCTTTGGAGC
>JAURGS010000209.1 GCA_030833685.1 Rhodoferax sp.
CGAATTTTGGCGTTTCCGACTTTGGAGGCCAGCTACTTGGCACTTTTCAAGGGTGTCGATGTGCCCCCGCTTCTGGTCGACCAGCTCACGCAAGTGCTGATTCGTCATATTTTGGGTGATGGTGCAAACCCACTGCAGGCGCGCGCGGCAGAAATGTTGTTTCGCACGCAGACCATCTCTGTTCAAGAGGGCGCTGTCATGGCGGCTGACAAACTCACCGTCGATAGACTGGCCGTGCACAGCGGCTTTGGTGATATTGGCAAGCTGTTGAGTGAGGGTGGCATCAAGCTGCGCAGTGTTGATCTGGATGTGTTGAATTTGGAGAACATGGAGCGCTACTGGGAGCGCAGTGAGGGTTTTGACTGGGTGATTTCACTCAACACGGATCAGCCGGCTCTGCAGGCCTTGTGTGAAGTGCTTGCAAGATGGATTGCGCACTTTCTGGGTGTCAATGTGTCGATACAGACCGAGCGGGAGATTGACGATGACCATTGGGTTTGGCATGTCGGCCTTGATACCCAAGCCAGCGCGGTTCTCAACGATCTCTACCAGGGCGTTGCCGTGGAGCCCGCGCGTCTGGAGAGGATGTTGTGTTTGTTCCGCTTGAATTTTTTGCAGGACACCGATGTCTTGCCGCAGGTCAGGGGTAAACCGGTCTACCTCGCGATGGCCATGGACGAGCAGCATCAGCTCAGGCTCAAGCCGCAAAATCTCCTCTTGAACTTGCCACTCTCGCAGCGCTCCTAAAGGGGCGGTCGTTCAGCTTGCCAGGCGCGCTCTTACATTGCCTCTGACGCGGGCGCGTCGCTTGGCTGACGCTCGTAAACACCTGGCGAACGCAGCCGACGGTCCGCAGTGCGAGGCTGTTTCACGATAGCGCTGCGTGTTTCTCTTTATGAAATTTGCCATGCCGTTACCTCGCCATTTATTTCTTATTATGAGAATATAGATTTCATATTTTGATAAGTAAGCGGTATCGCTTTGATTTTGAACAATAAAATATTTGAAATTATAAGACATAAGAATTACAAACAGTCTTCTATAAGACATAGAATCAATTCGTCATGTGGTTGCAATGTGGCCGCTTGACGATTGATCAACCTCGTATAGGAGAAAGCAAATGCCTCAGACACTGACCGAACAGCTCAGCCGCCAGCAACAGATCTCAGCCCTCGAAAAAGAGTGGGCCACACAAGCGCGCTGGAAAGGCATCAAGCGTGGCTACAGCGCCGCAGACGTTGTGCGCCTGCGAGGTCATTTCCCATCGAGCACACCTTGGCTCGCAGGGGTGCAGAAAAATTATGGGACCTGGTGCACAGCGAGGACTACGTTAATTGCCTAGGAGCACTGACAGGCGGGCAGGCGATGCAACAAGTCAAAGCCGGCGTGAAGGCGATTTACCTCTCAGGCTGGCAAGTGGCGGCCGACAACAATGGCTACGCTGCCATGTACCCCGATCAGTCTCTCTACCCTGTGAACTCAGTGCCGGCAGTGGTCGAGAGTATTAACAACACATTCAGGCGTGCAGATGAGATCCAGTATGCCAAGGGAACAGATTCGGGCGACGCGCAGCACATCGATTACTTTGCGCCGATCGTTGCCGATGCCGAGGCTGGCTTTGGCGGCGTGCTCAACGCTTTCGAGTTGATGAAAGCGATGATTCGCTCGGGAGCAGCCGGCGTGCATTTTGAAGATCAGCTCGCTGCGGTGAAAAAGTGTGGTCACATGGGTGGCAAGGTCTTGGTGCCAACCAGCGAAGCGGTCCAAAAACTGATCGCTGCGCGCATGGCCGCCGATGTCTGCGGGGTTCCGACATTGGTGATTGCTCGTACTGACGCGGAGGCGGCCGACTTGCTTACCAGCGACTACGACGAAAACGACAAGCCATTTCTAACCGGTGAGCGCACTGCAGAGGGCTTTTACAAGACGCGCAAGGGTTTTGATCAGGCCGTCAGCAGGGCAGTGGCCTACGCCGAGTACGCTGATATGGTCTGGTGTGAGACCGGTACCCCCGATCTCGACTTCGCGCGCCGCTTTGCCCAGGCCGTTCACGCCCACCACCCGGGCAAGCTGTTGGCCTACAACTGCAGTCCCTCGTTCAATTGGAAGAAAAACCTGGATGAAGCGACGATTGCGCGCTTCCAACGTGAATTGGGTGCCATGGGCTACAAGTACCAGTTCATCACGCTGGCGGGCATTCACAACATGTGGTTCAACATGTTTGATTTGGCACAGGATTACGTCGCGCGCGGCATGTCGGCTTATGTGGACAAGGTTCAAGAGCCTGAATTTTCAGCACGCGAGCGCGGCTACACCTTTGTGTCGCATCAGCAAGAAGTTGGAACAGGCTATTTCGACGATGTGACCACCACCATTCAGGGCGGGCGCTCCAGCGTCACGGCGCTGACGGGTTCAACCGAAGAAGAGCAGTTTCACTAAGCGACATTTCGTCCGCAAGGCGGCCGCGTGGCCGCCTTTTTTTGGGCAGCTGCACAAGGCGTCTCTAATGCAGGACAGACACCCTCACTCCAAATGCATCGAGATGTCCAGCCACTCTTCTTCTGCACCGGACATTGCGACCTGCACCTCGCTGAGCCGCTGACCCATTCGTGTCAGCTCAGGTGCTGATGTCGTCATTGCCATTTGCGCTTGTAGTGCGTGGCTTTCTTGGCGCAAGCTCTCCAGCCTTTGCTCAACAGCCTGTAATTTACGCTTCAACGTGCTCGCTGAAGGTGTGCGTTGGGGTGTCTGGGCCGCTGCTGTCGGTGGGGGCGACTCAGCGGGTGCGGTGGCCACACGCTGCTCAAGACGGCGTATTTCGCGCTGCCGACGCGCCTCGTCAAGCAAGTAGCGTTGATAGTCGTCCAGGTCACCGTCAAAGGACGTCAAAGCGCCCGAGGCGACCAGCCAAAACTCATCGCAAACCGAACGCAGCAGTGCTCGGTCATGGCTGACCAACATCACACTGCCTTCAAATTCATTGAGCGCAAGGGCCAGGGCTTCGCGCGTTGTGAGGTCGAGGTGGTTGGTGGGTTCGTCCAGCAACAGCAGATTGGGGCGCTTCCAGACCAGCATGCACAGAACCAGTCGCGCTTTTTCCCCGCCGCTCATGCTGCCCACCGCTTGCTTGACCATGTCACCACTGAAATTGAACATGCCCAAAAAATTTCTTAAATCCTGCTCTCGGGTTGCCTGTCCACTTAAGGACGCACTTGAGGTCATTTCGCGCGCCAGGCGTGTCATGTGCTCTAGCGGCGTTTCCTGTGCCTGCAGCACGTCGAGCTCTTGCTGTGCGAAATAGCCAATGTTCAGGCCCTTGCCCGCCGTCATCGTGCCCGACAGTGGCGGCAGATCACCGGCGATGGTCTTTACCAAGGTGGACTTGCCCTGGCCATTGGCGCCTAGGATACCGATGCGCTGGCCTGGGAGGACGCAGCGTCCGATGCCCTGGACGATGACTTTGCTGTTCGCCAGACCTGGCCCTTGGCTGGGCTGGGTGTAGCCTACCTTGAGCTCGCGCATGCTCAGCATGGGGTTAGGCAAATTGGCCGGCTCGCTGAATTCGAAATTGAAGTCGGCTTCGTGCACCAAAGGTGCAATTTTTTCCATTCGCTCCAGGGCTTTGACGCGGCTTTGCGCCTGTTTGGCTTTGCTGGCTTTGGCCTTAAAGCGACTGATGAACTTTTGCAGATGCGCGATCTTTTCCTGCTGACGGCTGAGTGCGCTTTCTTGTAGAGCGAGCTGCGCCGCGCGCATTTCCTCAAATCGGCTGTAGTTCCCGCTGTATCGGCTTAGTTTTCCGCCTTCAATGTGTACGGTGACGTCTGTGATCGCATCCAGAAATTCCCGGTCATGGCTGATGACGAGCATGGTGCCTTGGTACTTGCGTAACCAGGCCTCAAGCCAGACCATGGCATCGAGATCCAAATGGTTGGTGGGCTCGTCGAGCAAAAGCAATTCGGACGGACACATCAGCGCGCGGGCCAACTGCAGGCGCATACGCCAGCCGCCAGAAAAGCTGTTGACGGCCTGGTCAAGCTCGTGAATCTTGAAGCCCAGCCCAAGAATCAAGGCCTGGGCTCGGGCTGGGGCGTCGTGGACACCAGCGTCTTGCAGTGCCATGTAGGCGTGTGCGAGTGCAACATCGTCGTGCTGTGCGTGCGCCGCATCGAGTTCGGCCTGGGCAGCGCTGAGCACCTGGTCGCCTTCAATAACAAAGGCCGTGGCCGATTGATCCGTCTCGGGCATGTCCTGGGCCACTTGCGCAATACGCCACTGCGGCGGCATGGTGAAGTCGCCACTGTCCTCATGCAGGCTTC
>JAURGS010000020.1 GCA_030833685.1 Rhodoferax sp.
GCCCTGCTCTTGGTGCGCTAGCACCGCGTCAACCGTCTCGGCAATATCACGCCCGGTCGCATGCCCGTAGACCAAGACACGGCTGCGGCTGCGACCGCCCAGCAGTTGGTACAGCGGCTGGCCAGCGAGCTTGGCCTTGATATCCCACAGCGCCATATCGACAGCGGCAATAGCTGTCATGGCCACGGGCCCGCGGCGCCAATACGCGCCCTTGTACAGGTATTGCCAGATATCCTCAATCTGCTGCGGGTCACGCCCGATCAGACAAGGGGCCACGTGCTCCTGCAGATAGGCCGCTACAGCGAGCTCACGGCCATTGAGCGTCGCATCTCCCACCCCATAAATCCCCTGATCCGTCTGGACCTTGAGTGTGACGAAGTTGCGCCCCGGGCTACACACAATCACCTTGATGTTTTCAATTTTCATGATGCAAGCGTCTTTCCAACTGGTTTGAGCTGACTCAGCGTTTGGCGAATCCCATGGTCTTGAATCGATTGCAGAAAACCCCTCACTGTCTCAAGCCACTGCTCATCCTGAGCCAGCTCGGACCCCCACAAATTAGCAAGGCGCCCCAGCGTGCGCACACTCTCTGTGGCGTTGCCCGCGTGCCGTTTGGCCAGCCAATGCATGTCATGGGCCTGCATATCTTCCATGGTGTAAGTTTGCCCGGATTCGCTCGCGCCCTGCCAATAGCGAATGGCCAGCGCAGCAGCGAATGCCAGTTGCACAGGCATGCGAGCGGCACGACGCGCCCGCAGAATAGGCGCTTGCCAGCGTTGCGGGATTTTCTGCGACAAGTCCTTGCAAATTTGATGCACGCTGTGACTCAGCGTCGGGTTGGCGAATCGGCGCAGCAGCGACTGCGCATACGCCGGCCAGTCCTGGCGCGTCAGCCCTGGGCCCAGATCTTCGAGCATTAAGGCTTCAACCCACGCGCTGAGATCGGGCTGGGCGATCACCTGGTCAACCGTCTCAATATCAAGCAATGCACCCAAGCACGCCAGCGCGCTGTGGCTTCCGTTGAGCAGGTTGAGTTTGGCCAGCTCATAGGGCAGCACATCAGCCACCACCTGAACGCCCGCGCTACGAAGCACAGCAGCGTCATCCGGGTTGACCAAACGATCCTCCAACACCCATTCCCAGAAGCTCTCGGTGCTGACTGCAGCCAAATCCGCAAGCCCTGTCGCCTGCTCGCAGGCCTGCACCAGCGCCGGTGTGGTTGCGGGAACGATGCGATCAACCATGCTGTTGGGAAAAGTGCAGGAGGACGCAATCCAGTCCCATAGCGCGGGTTGGTCAACACTTGCGGCTTGGCACAGTGCGCGCAAATGATCACCGTTCTTGTGCAGGTTGTCGCACGAGGCAATCGTTAGACCGGCATGCCGGGCCTTGCAGCGCGCGTGCAAGCCCTGCACCAACAAATTGGCGAGATCGCTGGTGTAACCCTTTTCTGTGACCGTCAAGGTGATCCAGCGGGTGTGCGCGTCAGCAATAGCCGCTACAAGCTTTTGCGGCGCCTGCGCGACCACTGCCACTTGGCCAATTCCAGTGCAAAGCTTCCATCGCGTGCCCGACCCATCGCTGACGCGAACATGGTAACGATGGTGGTTGGCAGCAAGCTGCTCTGCCACAGCGGGATTGCGCATCGAGAACGCATACACCGACCATTGCGAGCCATACCGCTCTTGCAGGGTTTCGAACACCAGTGCCTGGTGAGCCCGGTGAAATGCACCCAGGCCCAGGTGCACCACCCCGGGGACCGTCATGAAAGCTGTGCCTGCCAGACCGCTTGGCGCTCTATCTCGGACCAACGCCAGTCGATCCCCAGACCTGGGGTCTGAGGGGCATGGGCGCGACCCGCCTCCAGCTTCAAGCGGCTGTCGACCACGGTGTCAAGCTGCGGGATGTATTCCACCCAAGCGCCAGCGGGCGTTGCCGCACACAGGGAAACATGCAATTCCATCAAAAAATGCGGGCAAACCGACAAGTTGAATGCCTCTGCCATGTGCGCCACCTTCAACCATGGGGTGATACCGCCCACTCGCGCCACATCCACCTGAATCACCGAGGCCGCGGCCTGGGTCATATAAGCTGCGAATTGGCCAATCGAATACAGTGACTCGCCAACTGCAATCGGTACCGCACTGGCCGCAGCCAAGCGCACATGGCCAGGCAAGTCATCGGCCGGCAGCGGCTCTTCAAACCAGGCAATACCCAGATCGGCATAGGCTGCAGCGCGGCGCAAGGCCTCGGAGAGCGTGAAGCACTGGTTGGCGTCGACCATAAGCTCAAAGCCCTCGCCTACCGCCTCACGCACGGCGCGCAGTCGCGCCACATCCTCACTGACGTGGGGCTTGCCCACTTTGATTTTGGCGCCCATGAAGCCCGCGGCTTGCGCGGCCAGCGTCTCCTGTACCAAGGTGTCAGTGGACAGGTGCAACCAACCACCCTCTGTGGTGTAAACCGGGGTGCTGAGTTTGGCACCGCCAGCTGCAATCCACAAGGGTTGGCCATCGCGCCGGCAGCGCCAGTCCCACAGCGCCGTGTCCACCGCCGCCAGTGCCAGGCTGGTGATGGCACCAACCGTGGTGGCGTGCGTGTGGAACATCAAGTCACGCCAAATGGCCTCTAAATGGGCGGGATCGCGCCCAATCAAGCGCGGAGCGAGGTGATCAGCCAGCAGCGTCATCACCGAGGTGCCGCCAGTACCAATGGTGTAGCTGTAGCCGATGCCCTCAGAGCCATCGTCACAACGGATGCGCACCATTGGGGTCTCTTGCTTCACAAACGACTGGATCGCGTCGCTTCGCACCACCGGCGGCACCAGGTCCAGCATCAACAACTGAACCGAAACAATGCGAGCCATAGCAGGTAAGGCCTGCGCGCTAACGCATCAGTCCCGGCAGCCACAAGACCAGGCTGGGGACATAGGTGATCACGGCCAGGCTCAGCAACAGTGGGATGAACCACGGCAGCAAAGCCACCATGGTCCTCTCCAGACTCAGCCCCGAGATACGCGACATGATGAACAACACCAAACCAACGGGTGGTGTGAGCAAGCCGATCATCAAATTCAAAATCATGACCAGCCCAAAGTGCATCGGGTCAATGCCCAGCTGCTGCGCCACGGGCACCAGGATGGGCACCATGATGGTGATTGCCGCAACCGGCTCTAGAAAGCAGCCCACCAGCAACATCAGGGCATTGGCCAGGAGCAGGAAAAAAGTGGCGTCATTGGTGACGCCAAGAATCCAGCCTGTCACCTGTGCGGTGACGCCCTCGGCCGTCAAGAGCCAGCTGAAAATACTGGAGGCGGCCACGATGAACATCACCACGCTGGTGGTCTCGATGGTCTCGACACAGATTTTGATAAAACGTTTGAAGCTCATGCTGCGGTACCAGAACAGGCCCAACACCATGGCCCACAAACAAGCCGCAATCGCACCCTCTGTGGGCGTGAACAGTCCTACCGTCATACCGCCAATCAACAAAATCGGCGTCATCATGGGCATCACTGCCACAAATTTGAAGCGCCAATCTGCCAAAAACAAGAGCGCCAGACCAATAAACACCGTGGTTCGAGGCGGGCTGCCCTGATCGACCAGAACCCACATCAATGCGGGCCAACCCAGGACGATAACGACCTCCAGCAGACTCTTGCCCCAGACGCCCCAGTTAAACGCCACGTCACCGCCCCAGCCGTTGCGCCAGGCGAAAAAACTCACGGTCATCATGATCAACACTGCAATCAAAATCCCGGGAACAATGCCGCCAAGGAACATACCCCCCACGGAAACATTGGCCAGCATCGCGTAAATAACAACCGGCAGGCTTGGGGGAATGATGGGGCCCAAGGTGGCTGATGCCGCCGTCACGCCGACTGCAAATTCGGTGGAGTACCCCTGGTCTTTCATCGCCTTGATTTCAATCGTGCCAAGCCCGGCTGCATCGGCAATTGCAGTCCCACTCATGCCTGAAAAAATCACCGAGGCCAGCACATTGACATGGCCCAGGCCGCCCCGCAACCAGCCGACCAGGCCCGTGGCAATCTGAAAAATACGGTTCGTGATGCCCGCGTTGTTCATCAAATTGCCGGCCAAAATAAAAAACGGAACCGCCAGCAGCGGGAAGCTGTCGATGCCACTGATCATGCGGTGGATGACCACAAATGACGGCAGGTTCCCCGTGTACAAGACATAGACCAGCGATGCACCCGCCATGGCCACCGCAATCGGAATGCCACTCAGGGTGAAGAACAGAAACAGGGACTGCAACATGGTGCTGGTCTTTCTAGCGAGGCGTCATCACGACGGAGCAACACATAAACGACGTCGAACGACTGCCTTACTCATAGCCCGGATAACGGCTGCGCCAGTGTTCCCGTAGAACCTGCGCAGCACGCCAGGCGCACAAGACAAACCCAAACAGGCAAATGCCATAAATAATGTCCATCGGCAAATCAATGATGGTCATCTGATAGTTCCCCATTTTTTCCATCATCAGCGCAGTCAGGACAATGCACGCCGCGTAAAAGACCACACTGAGCACATCAACCAGCCGGTACAGCCACACACTTAAGGCGTTGGGCATCAGGCGGAAAAAGAAGTCAACTCTGATGTGGTCGTTCTTGCGCACACCAATAGCCATGCCGACAAACACCGTGGAGATCAACAGATAGCGCGCGATCTCCTCTGTCCAGCCCGCTGAATCGTTGAGCACGTAACGGGTAAAAAACTGGTGACAGACGGTTAAACCCAGGATCCAAAAAAAAGCCAACGCTACCCAGCCCTCCAGGCGGGTCTCGCTCAGGTCAACTTCGTCGTCTTCAATTTTGAACGCGCTTATTTCTTTTTCCACCGTTGAGGTTTCCCAGAATTGACTATCGGTATGCCGCAAAAAAAGCCGACCTCAGGGTATGAGGTCGGCATCTTTCACACTTACTTGGCAGCCTGAATTGCGTCGTAATCCGTGCGGCTAAATCCCATCGAAGCCAGCGGCACGTTCTTCAACACGGCCTGGCGGAAGCTCTCGCGATCGACGCTAACCACCTGCAGACCTTTGGAGCGGAAAACATCAGCCAGCGCACCCTCGCGCTCTTTGATCTTGGCTGTGGCCCGGGCGGCAGCTTCACGCGTGATATCGGTGAACATTTTCTTCTCCGCATCGGACAGCTTGTTCCAGACGTGAGGCGCAATCTGAGTGGTCAGGCCGTCAACGATGTGACCCGTCAACATGATGGCTTTCTGAACCTCAAAGAATTTCTTGGCCTCAATCGTGGTCAGCGGGTTCTCTTGCGCTTCTACCGTGCCGTTTTGTAGCGCCAAATAAACTTCGGCAAAAGCAATTGGCGTCGGGTTGGCACCGCATGCCCGAGGCGTGGCGGTGTACGCTGGCACGTCTGGCACGCGAATCTTCAGACCCTTCATGCCAGCGCAATCCTTGAACACTTTTTGGGCCGTGGTGTGACGTGCGCCATAGTAGGTGTAGGCCGTGATCTGGATGCCCGACTTTTTGCGGAATTCATCCACCATGGACTGGAAAACCGGGCTCTTGGCATAGGCCAGAAGATGGTCACCATCGCGGAAGATGAACGGGTAATAGGCAATACCCAGGCGTGGGTAGGTGCGAGCGGCAAATGACGGGCCGCTGATGATCATGTCAACCGTGCCCAGTGTCAGACCCTGGTTGATGTCAGTCTCTTTACCCAAGGAAGACGCCGGAAAGACTTGAATATCGAATTTGCCATTGCTTCGCTTCTTGATCTCATCAGCCGCCCAAACCGACTCGGTGTGGTACGGCTCGGAGGTCTCATACACATGCGCCCATTTCAGCTTCTGTGCTTGCGCCAGCGCACTGGATGAACCCAGGGCGGCCAGGCCTAGCGAGCCCGCAATCAGCAGTGCCTTAATCAGGTTTCGTTTTTTGAACATTGATATCTCCTAGTTTTACAGTTGAAAAAAAACAGTTCACGATTGCGAGCTCTATGGGTCCATAAGCGCGGGCTCAAAAACGCAGTGGCTATGTTGACCAGTCGTCTAAACGGCTTTGCGCTAAGGTCACAACACGCATCATCAGAGTGTCGCGGCAGCCGCCACATGCCCATATCCGTAAAAACCCTTGTATAGGTACCAGCCCCCAGGCAGGTCGGGCGCCTCGCGGCCACAGACAACCTTAGTACGCACATGAACCAAAACACGGTTTTGCAGGCCTGGTACGATCACCAAACAATCAAATTCACCGAACCGCTTTGGAGAGGCCTTGAGCACGCCCAAGTGCACGCATGGCACTGGCGACGACCGCCTTGGCGGTGATGCCGAAGTGGCGGTACAAGTCATCGGCAGCGCCCGAGGCGCCAAAGCCCTGCATGCCCACAAACCCGTCGCCGGGGCGCAAGTAACGCTCCCAGCCATGGGCCACCGCAGCCTCGACTGCCACGCGCACACCGTGCAAGCCCAGGGTCTTTCCTTGATAAGCCTTACTTTGCTGATCGAACAACTCCCAGGACGGCATGGAGACGACCGCCGTGGGGTAGCCCCTACGCTCGAGCAACGCGCACGCTTGAACGGCAATCGAAAGCTCTGAGCCGGTAGCCAATAGCGTCACAGCACGCTGCTCAGGCCTGGAGGCCTCTTGAAGCACATAGCCACCACGGCTGCTGAGGTTGGCCACTTGATGCCGGTTTCGCACCGCAGGCAGTGTCTGTCGCGAGAACACCAGACACACCGGACCACCGCGGTACGCCATGGCCCATTGCCAGCACTCCACGGCCTCCACTGCGTCAGCCGGACGAAGCACCACCAGGTTGGGCATGGCGCGCAAAGATGCCAGCATTTCAACCGGCTGGTGGGTCGGTCCGTTTTTGCCAATGCCGATCGTGTCGTGACTGAATACAAACTTCACCGGCAAGCGCATCATGGCCGCCATCCGGATGGCTGGTCGCATGTAGTCCGAGAACGCCAGGTACGTGACGGTCAGCGCCTGAACACCACCGTGGGCCAGCAAGCCGTTCGCCAATGCGCCCATCACATGCTCGCGCACACCGCAGTGCACATACGCGCCATGCCGGTTGTCGGCGCTGAATGCCACCAGGCGGCGCTTATGGTCGGTTGGAGCTTCCAGGTCTGCACAGGCCACCATACGCTCTGGCAATACATCGCTCAGCAGATCCTGAATCTGCGCCGAGTAATTGATACCGCCCAATGGATCTTTTAAGGACGTCACGCGGGCTTTGTAAGCCAACAGTGGCTGGTCCCACTGCAGGGGCAACTCGCCGCGCATGATCCGCTCAAACTCGGCCCGGTCTTTACGCGACAACGCGCGGACACTTTTCTCCCAGCGCTGGTGCGCGGCTACGCCAGGCTTAGCAAAAGAACGCCACTGCTTGAGTACGCGTGGCGGCACATGAAAGGCCGGCCAGTCGATGCCAGCCCAGGCGCGCAGCTCAGCAGCATCCGCAGAAAACAGCCGCGCGCTATGACCACCACGTTGCCCTTGGAGCCGGGGCAGGCCGCGCGCGATCACGGTGCGCGCCGCGATCAGGCTGGGGCGTTCATCTTGCATGCACGCACTCAGAGCACGGCTGATGGCACCCAGATCGTGTCCGTCCACCGCCTGGACATGCCAGCCAGCCAGGGCAAAGCGCTTGGCAACATCCTCGCTGATCGACAGGCTAGTCGCACCGTCGTCGGTAATCTGGTTGTCATCCCACAAAAGCGTGAGCTTGCCCAGCTTCAAGTGCCCTGCCAAGGCAATCATCTCCTGGCCGACCCCCTCCTGCAGGCAGCCGTCGCCGACAAAGGCCCAGGTTCTGTGGTTGACCAAGGCATCACCAAACCGGGCATTCAGAAATGCCTCCGCGATAGCCATGCCTAAGGCGTTGCCTACGCCTTGCCCCAGCGGCCCCGTGGTCGCTTCAATACCCGCGGCAACATCCCTTTCAGGGTGCCCCGCACAGTGCGAGCCCAGTTCGCGAAAGCGCTTGATTTCGTCCAAGGAGATACGCTCGTAGCCGCTTAAGTACAGCAGCGCGTACAAAAGCATCGAGCCGTGTCCGTTGGAGACCACCACGCGGTCACGGTCCCACCATTGCGGATCATGCGGATCGAATTTCAGAAAACCTGCGTACAACGCGGTGGCGATTTCAGCCATACCCAAGGGAACGCCTTGATGACCTTCACCAGCCCGAACAATGGCATCAACCGCCAGCGTCCTGATCGAGTGCGCCGCACTCTGTAGGTCTGTGCAACCCTTGGCCCCAGAGCGAGTTTCAGGCATGAGGAACGATGCAAGCCAGGGAGATCTCATGACAGCCCTGCGGCGCGCTTAGCGCAGCGGCATCGAGGATCTCGTCGCACACGGTAGTCTGCCTGACCAAGTGAAAAACCTCTGCGGGCCCCAAAACCGCAACTACAGGCCAGTGAGATCTTGGTCGGCGCGACCCTGATCCACCTTCTCTCGGCGGTGTTGTTCAATCATCTGGCCAACATCACTGGATTGCTGAACCAGCGTTTTCGTACGGCCTGTCAAACGTGACATTTTGCTAGCCAACATCATCAAGTCCAGCGCATGCCGCTTGCTCATGGAACTTTGGTCCCATACACCAAGATCGTTCACTTCACGCATCGCAGACCTCCCAGCTGGCAGCGGGCAGTGCTGACTGGCTCGCGCAGACTATCGCAATTTGAGAGCTCAGGCAGGCTCGTTCCAGGCGGATCTCAGATCGAACAATTCGTTCTTGCAAAACCACCAGGTCCTCAGCAAGGGCCTGCGAAGAGAGCCACGACACATCGCGTTTACCGTTCTGCACGCCAGACTGCTTCGCCTCAGCCGCCAGCCTCGCAGCCCTCGGGCCAGGCCAATGCCAAGGCGAGGGTTGAAGCACGCTGGGAAGATCACCGTTTCGCACCATCATCATGTCCCCTTGTGTGTGGGTTTTGCAAGGCTTAAACCCAGCTTTGGCAATAACGACTTTTTTTCTAACGCACCCGAGCAAAAAGAATCACGTGAAGCCATCCTAGTTAGAGTTCCCAGTGATGCCCAATGCATTGACATATGACTTATCCTTACTAAAACTCATAACACATCGCCGCAAATGCAGGCCTGAACTCAGCCGGCAATACCAGCCCTTGAATCGCCCGGGCCAAACACAGCAGGGACTGAAGGCAAATCACCTTAGAGCCAATCTTTAACTTGTTGCGCGATGGACTGCGTGGAGATGCCATAGCGGTCATGCAAAGTAGGCAATGCACCAGCGTCGAGAAATTCGTCGGGCAAGGCAATCTGTTTGAACACGGGAAAAACGCCATTGCGCATCAACGCCGCAGCGACCGCCTCACCCAAGCCACCTACCTCGGAATGGTTCTCGGCCACCACCACCAGGCGCCCCGTCTGCCCGCAAGCAGCCACAATCGTTTCGGTGTCCAAGGGCTTGAGACTGGGTACGTGCAGCACTGCCACATCGACCTGGTGCTTGGCCAGCTCTGTGGCCGCCTCCAGCGCGCGCATGGTCAGCAGACCCGTGGAGATCATCAGCACGTCTCGACCAGCGCGCAGCTCCTGCGCCTTGCCCCATTTGAAGCGATAACCATAGGCATCCAGTACCCTGGGCACCTGGCCCCTGAGCAGGCGCATGTACACCGGGCCCGTGTGCTCGGCCATGGCGGGCACCATCTGCTCAATCTCGGTGGCGTCGCACGGGTCAAGAACGCTCATACCAGGCATGGCCCGCATCAAGGCCAAGTCCTCGCAAGCCTGGTGGCTTGGCCCATAGCCTGTGGTCAAACCAGGCAACGCACACACCAGCTTGACATTGAGCTGGTCTTCGGCGATGACCTGATGAATAAAGTCATAAGCACGACGGGTACCAAATACCGCGTAGGTGGTTACAAAGGGCATAAGACCTGTCTTGGCCATGCCGCCTGCCGCGCCCATCAAAAGTTGCTCGGCCATACCCATCTGGAAAAAGCGCTCGGGAAACGCGGCTGCAAACAGATGAAGGTCGGTGTATTTGGCCAGATCCGCGGTCATCCCCACCACATCCGATCGCTGCTCCCCCAGCGCGACCAGCGCCTTGCCAAAAGGCGCGGCCGTCACCGCTTGCCCCTCAGCAGCAATCGAGGCGATCATGGCCGATGTGGTCAGCCTGGGCTTAACCAGGTTCATGCCAACCCCCTGGGTTTATGCTGGTCGTGCAAAGCCAACGCCTGCTGCCACTCGGGTGGGTCGACACGAATAAAGTGGTTCTTATCGCGAGACTCCAAAAAGTCGATGCCCTTGCCCATCAAGGTATCCATCAAAATAACCCGAGGTTGGGGTGCGCGCAGGGCTCGCGCCGCGTCAAAGGCTTGCAGCACGGCAGCCAAATTGTTGCCATCGACCCGTTGGACATGCCAACCAAAAGCGCTCCATTTATCCTGCAGGGGCTCAAACTTCATCACCTGACCTGATGGGCCGTCAGCCTGTTGGTTGTTGATATCCACCAGACAAATCAGGTTGTCCAGTCCATGGTGCGAAGCCGACATGGCTGCCTCCCAGGTGGAACCTTCATCGAGCTCGCCATCTGACATCGAGTTGTACACATAGGCGCCAAGACCCTGATGCCGAATGCCCAGTGCCATACCGACACCGATGGACAGGCCCTGGCCTAGCGAGCCACCAGAGATTTCCATGTGCGGGGTGTAACTCGCCATCCCCGACATCGGCAAACGGCTGTCATCACAACCGTAGGTCTCCAACTCCGACTCGGGCAGTAAGCCGGCCTCGATCATGGCCGCATAGTGGGCAATGGCGTAATGGCCGTGCGAGAGCAAAAAACGGTCCCGCGCTGGCCAGTTGGGATCTTCGGGCTTGAGTCGCAGCGCGTAACAGTACGCAACAGCCAAAACCTCAGCCATACCCAGGGCCTGCCCAATATAGCCCTGACCTTGCACCTCGCCCATGCGCAAAGCGTAGCGACGAATGCGCCAGGCGCTTTGAGCCAATTTCTGCAGCAATTCGGTGTTGGGGTTCATCGAAAGTTTCGCGCTTAGTGAATCAGCATGCCACCGTTGACATCGAGCGTCACCCCAGTGAGGTATTTGGACAGATCGCTGGCCAGAAACAGCACACATCCCGCCACATCATTGGGCTCACCAATTCGTCTCAAGGGGATCTGATCGAGAATGCCGGCCATGCGGTCCTCTGGAATAAGGCCCTTATTGATGTCAGTGGCAATCAGGCCTGGCGTGATGCAATTGACCCGAATGTTGTCGGCACCAAACTCCCGCGCCATAGCGCGCGCGAGCCCCAAAATACCCGCCTTCGCCGCCGAATAATGCGGCCCACCCAAAATACCGCCGCCGCGTTGCGCAGACACAGACGAGCTGCAAATAATGGAGCCAGTCTTACGCGACTGCATATGGGGCAACACCGCCTGTGACATGTTGAGTGTGCCCCGCAGGCTGACGTCGAGCACAGCGTCGTAATCAGCTTGGCTGATGGCCAGCGTTTTGCGAGGCTGGGTAATGCCCGCGTTGTTAAAAAGAATATCAATCTGACCCATCTGTTTCAGAGCCGACTTGACAGCATCCTGGCAGGAATCGGCTTGGGTGACATCACCCACCACACCGATGTGGCCTGGACCCAGGGCCTGCGCCGCCTCTTGCGGCCGCGTGGCAGCCAGGTCAAGGATCACGATGCGTGCACCTTGTGCGGCCATCATCTTGGCTGAGGCGAAACCCAGGCCGTTAGGGCCGGCGCCGCCGGTAATCAAAGCAACTTTATTGGACAGAAGCATGGTTCGCCCTGCTGGGAAAGATGGGTCATTCTGACCGTCCAACCAGATGAAAGCAAGTGATATGATCTAAGCGTGAGATGAAAATTTTTAATCTATAAGCACCTCCAAAGGTATGCCGTCATTACCCACTCTGGCATTTCTACAAACCTTTGAGGCGGTCGTGCGTCACCGCAGTTTTGCTCTGGCTGCCCAGGAAATGAACCTGACTAGCTCCGCGGTCAGTCACCAAATAGCCAAGCTTGAAGCCGTCGTTGGTGTGGCCCTCATCGACAGAACCCGACTTGGCGCCCAAGCCACGCCAGCCGGGGCCTTGTATCTGCAGCGCGTAGCCCCTGCCCTGCGAACGCTGGAGAGCGCAACCCGAGACTTGCTCGCTGGGCAATCACGCTCGCTGTATGTGCACTCCAGCCCGAGCTTCGCCAGCTTGTGGCTAATGCCCAGGCTCTCGGCTTTTGCCAAAGCACACCCGGACATATCAATGCACCTGTCGGCATCGCCATCGCACAGCGTATTTGCAGCGGGCGAAGTCGACGTCGACATTCGTTATGGCCAGCCGCAATGGCCCAACTTAACGGTTCAGCTGCTGTTTGTGGAACCCGTGGCACCGCTGTGCAGTCCGGCACTGGCGAAGCGCCGGGAAATCCGCTCGGCCTCTGATTTGCTCAAAGCACCCCTGATTCAAAGCACGGTGAGCATCGTGCAATGGCAGGACTGGTTTAAAACCCACGCCTCTGAGATCAGACCCAACGGCTATGCACTGCGTTTCGACCGCGCACAACTCGCCTTGGACGCCGCCGCACAAGGGCTCGGTGTGGCCTTGGAGAGCATGGTGATGGCGCAACCCTACCTGGCTGATCAACGACTGGTCACGCTGCTACCCATGAAATATGCCATCAAGGCACAAGGGCACTACGCGGTCTACCCTGCACATCACGCGCAAAAACCCCAAGTCACCGCTTTTTTGGCCTGGCTGCAAGCAGAGACTCAAAAACAGAAGACGATCACCCTTGGGAAAAACTAAGCGGATCAAAAGCAAACGCGTGGCCACTCACAGGCCGCACGTCATCAGCGTAAAAAGACAAGCTATTCTTTGACCGCACCGGTCATGGCGCTGACGTAGTGCTCGACAAAAAACGCGTACAGAATCACCAGCGGCAAGGTGCCTACCAAAGAGCCCGCCATGAGCGAACCCCACCGGTACTGGTCACCATCGGTAAATGCAGAAACGATAGCCACTGGAACCGTTTTGTTTTCCACAGAGTTAATGAAGGTGAGCGCGTAAATAAATTCGTTCCAGCAAAGGGTAAGGGAAAAAATCGAGGCAGAGATTAAACCGGGGATAGCCAGCGGCACGATGATGCGGGTGAGAATCTGCCAACGCGTGGCGCCATCGACCAGGGCGCATTCTTCGAGTTCATAAGGTATAGACTTGAAATAGCCCATCAGCAACCAGGTGGAAAACGGAATCAGGATAGTGGGATAGGTCAGGATCAACGCAAACGGCGTGTCAAACAAGCCGTACTGGTAAACCACCGTGGACAGGGGAATGAACAGGATCGATGGGGGCACCAGGTAAGCTAGAAAAATCATGCCACCCACCGCATTAGCGCCCGAAAAACGAACGCGTGTGATCGCATAAGCAGCAAAAACGCTGGCAATCAAAGACAGAACAGTTGCGGATACCGATATGAACATGGTGTTCCACAGCCAATGCGGGTACTCCGTCTCAAACAGCAGCGCCTTGATGTGCTCAAGCGTCGGCTCCCAGGTCCAAAACGGGTTATGCGTGTCCAGGTCGAGCAAGTGCGCCTTTGGCTTAATGGCGGTCACCGTCATCCAGTAGAACGGGAACAATAAAACCGTGGTGATGATGAACAAAGGCGTGTACAGCGTGATCAGCCGACGCGGCAGGTTCGCCAGATAATTCATGCCCTCGCTGTGGTCAACCAGCGTATCGGCGCCAGGGCTTACTTGTTTAGTCATCGCTACTGCCTTGCTGCCATTTGCGTCTTTGCAAGCCAAACCATGACACCATGATCGCACCCAACAAAAAGGGCACCATAGCGGTCGATACCGCGGCACCTTCCCCAATACGCCCACCCAGAATCGCGGTGTTGTAAGACATGGTGGCCATCAACTCCGTTGCACCTGCGGGGCCACCATTGGTCAGCACCTTGATCAGCTGGAAGTCTGTGAACGTGAAGAGCACGGAGAAGGTCATCACCACTGCAATGATCGGCGTCAGCAAGGGATACGTGATCTTGACAAACATTTGCCAAGGTGTTGCGCCATCGAGCACTGCGGCCTCGTACAGCGAAGCTGGAACTGTCTGGAGGCCAGCCAACAATGAGATGGCGATAAACGGAACGCCCCGCCAGACGTTGGCAAAGATCACGCTCCAGCGTGAGTTCCAGGGGTCGCCTAGGAAGTCGATGTTGCCTTGGATCCACCCCATTTGGCGCAACAACCATGACACCACTGAAAACTGGGGGTCGTAAATCCACCAAAACGCAATTGCCGACAGCACGGTGGGGACAATAAAGGGAATCAAAATAATGGCGCGCAAGATCGCCTTGAACGGCAGGCGTTCATTGAGCAAAACTGCCAGGTACAGGCCAATCACAAACTTCGCAGCACTGGCCACGACGGTGTAAAAGATGGTGAAGAAAACCGCTGTGTGGAACTTGGGATCCATCACGATCCACTCGTAGTTCTCCAGCCCAATAAACACCCCGGGGCGGCCTATTCTGGCGTCGGTGAACGACAGCCAGATACCCAGACCCAGGGGGTAGACCAAAAACAGAATCAAAAAAGCCGCTGCAGGCAGCATGAACAAAGAACCAATGAAGTTCTTGTTATCCGACCAAGCCAACTTGAAGCCTCTTGGCCCGCTGGAAACTGCTTGTCCCATATTGCTCATGCAGCGGCTGCCTGGGCTTAGCGGTAGATACGTTTAGCCTGGCGCTCAGCCATGCTGATCGCGTCCTTGATGGTGGCGCGATCGGTACAGACTGCAGCCACCATATCCAGCATCACGAAATCAGCCAAGGCTGATGCCGCGCGCTCACCCACCGATCCACGACCACCAGCCGTCAGCGTGCGCTTGGCAACATCACGCACTAACGTGAGCTTGGGGTCTGAGCTCCACACAGCGGCTTTGTCATAGGCGTTGAGCGGATGGGTCAGGTAGGCCACTGCAGAATCAAGCCAAGGCTCGTAGTTCTTGGCCTCTAACAAGAAGGCCATGAATGCTTTACAGGCATTGGGGAACTTGGTGTACTTCATGGCCATCAGCGGGTAGGCGATGTGGAACTCAGTGGGCTTGCCCACTGGGCCCACTGGCCACAGCGCGTGGTTCATGTCGTCCATGACCTCTTTCATGTTGGCTTCACCCTTGGCGGCGCCAGACTTGGCCGCGGCATAAATCGACACACCGTTGTTGGTAACAGAGACTGCGCCCGTCAGGAAGGCCTTGTTATTGAAAGAGTCGTTCCAAGAAGCCGTACCAGAGACGAACGTGTCTGAGAGCGCCTTGACATATTCCAACGCTTTGACGGTCTCGGGCGAGTTGATGATGACCTTGTCTTTCTCGTCGACCAGGTTGGAGCCATGCGACCACAGCGCCCAGTGCACCCAGGCGTTGCCATCGCCCGATGCCCGGCCCAGTGCAAAACCACCCGGAACCGATTTCGCCTTGAGGGCTTTCATCAATTCCAGGAAACCTGCGGTGTCACCCGGAATGCTCTTGAAGCCGGCTTTCTCGATCATGCTTTGGCGGTAATTGATCACATTGCCGTTGTAGGCCACCGGCAGCGCAATCCACTTGCCCTTGGACATGCCGTAGGTCTTGGCACTGTCAACCCAACCGCCATAGGTTTTGCCCAGGTGGTTGGCCACATCAGTGACGTCCAGACATTTGGTGGGGAACAAATGCGGCAGAGAGTACAGGCCCCAGAACATGTCCGGACCCTGCCCCGTGTTGGCGGCGACGCTGGCCTTGGGCTGCACATCGTCAAGCGATTCGTTAATCACTTTCACAGACACGCCAGTGGCTTTGGTGAAGGCCTCCACCAAGCGCATAAAGCCTTCTTCTTCGCTTTGAATAAAACGCTTCCAGCGCAGTAGCTGTAGGCTGGCACCCGCCTCGGGTTTCCAGGCATTTTGCTGCGCCCAGGCTGCGCTGAACACAGCCAAATTGGCCGTCGCGCTGGCGCCTGCGAGAGCAAGACCAGACTGCAAGACGCCCCGGCGACTCATTCCTGATTTCGACATAGTGATCTCCTTTGAGTGAGTAACAAGTGATGAATTGACCTTGCGCCTCAAATGCGCTGCCCCGAAGCAAGGTCGAACAAGTGGGCGTGCTCTTTTTTGGGTCGCAACTTGATGACTGTGCCTACAGCCAGATTGTGTCGCTCCCGATAAACTCCTAGCAGCTCCTGGTCACCAACCAGGGCACAGACGACGGTCTCCGAGCCGGTTGGCTCCACCAATTCAACCTTGGCTTCAATACCGTCTGGCGCAATGTCTAAATGTTCCGGGCGAATACCGTAGACCGCCTTGGCGCCATCGGGCGCCCGTGTGTCGGGGTTTAGCTCGAGCCGGCCACCGCCAGGCAATTCAAAGTGCGGGTCACTGCCCCGGCGCACAACACCTTCCAGGAAATTCATCGCCGGCGACCCAATAAAGCCCGCCACGAACCGATTGGCTGGGTAGTCATAAAGCTCAAGAGGTGAGCCCACTTGCTCGATGCGACCGTCGTTCATCACCACAATCTGGTCAGCCATGGTCATGGCTTCAATTTGGTCATGCGTGACATAAATCGAAGTGGTCTTCAAGCGCAAATGCAATAACTTGATTTCAGAGCGCATCGACACCCGCAGCTTGGCGTCCAAATTGGACAAAGGCTCGTCAAACAAAAAAACCTTCGGCCGACGAACAATCGCACGGCCCATGGCCACGCGCTGGCGCTGCCCACCCGAGAGTTGCCGCGGAAAGCGATCTAACAAGGGCCGAAGCCCCAAAATATCGGCCGCAATGTTTACCCGCTCGTCGATGTCAGCCTGAGGTGCTTTGGCCAAGGTGAGCGAAAACGCCATGTTGGCCTTGACCGTCATGTGCGGGTACAGGGCGTAGTTCTGAAACACCATGGCAATGTCGCGCTCTTTCGGCGGCAACATGTTCACCACCGTGTCGTCGATGCTGATCTCGCCAGCGCTGATGTTTTCAAGGCCGGCCAACATCCGAAGCAAAGTGGACTTGCCGCAACCTGACGGGCCCACGAGCACGGTGAACGACCCATCAGGGATGTCAATGGACACGCCTTTGAGGATCAGAGTAGAGCCAAATGATTTCTTGACCTCGTCGATTTTGACTCGCGCCACGAACAGTACTCCTGGTTATTGGGCTATGCGCTTCCGTAGTAGTTGCATAGTAACGCAGCTTTCTTAAGGGTAAACCCTAGACCCCATTTCTGAGGCCTCGCTTCTCACCTGCGCGGATTCTGCCTCTTCTCGGACAAGATCACCTGAACCCAATCACGCTTATGCAACGCGAGTGCCTGGCCAGCACTGACAAGCAGTGTGAATAAGGACCGGTCTCTGCCAAAAGTACACCCTTTTCCGGCATAGATTCTCGATCTGCATTGCTGCTCTCGCTTGGTGTTGTTCTTGTTGCTTCCTAGCAACCGGTCCTGCTACTTCGTTGATATGCGTCAATGGGTGGAAAAAGGCGCGGACCAGAGTAGAGATAACCCTAACGTAGGGCAACATGAAAGCTTTAATCGCATCAGTTGTCATAGCAATGTCCTTGGGCGTGGCCATGCTTGGGCCGTTTGGGGATGTCACGGCAGGGAATAAGCCAGCCGAAGCGGAGAAACCAGCAGCGCTTTGGCAATCCGCAGCGCAGAGCGAAGAGGGTTTTGCTCAGCCCTACTTGGGGCTAGCCTACAACAGTGGCAAAACGGCGCCATCAGACTTTTCAGAGGTGGTGCGTTGGCACAAGCTGGCTGCGGCGCAAGGCGATGCCGTGGCGCAAAACAAACGGGGTGTCATGTACTACCTGGGCCGAGGTGTCTCACAAGACTTCGCTGAAGCTGCTCGCTGGTGGCGCGCAGCGGCCAACCAAGGCCACGCAAATACTCGGTTCAACCTGGGCAACATCTACACCGAAGGGCAAGGAGAACTGCAGAATTATGCCGAGGCTGTGCGCTGGTTCAAACTTGCCGCAGCACAAGAACACGCAGGCGCACAGTTCAATCTGGGCATCATGTATTTCCACGGTTACGGCACGGAGCAAAGCTTTTCAGAGGCCTTGCGTCTTTACAGGCTTGCTGCTGCACAAAGCGATCCGGATGCACAGCTCAACCTGGGTAATATGTACTACCACGGTCAGGGGACACCCAAAGACTACGCCTAGGCCATGCGCTGGTACAAATTAGCCGCCGCGCAAGGTGATGTATCCGCCCAAAATATCCTGGGGTACATGTACAGCGAAGGCCATGGCGTCCAAAAAAAGCAGTGTTCAAGCCCATCTCTGGTTCAACTTAGCCGCTACCCAAGGCAACGCTGACGCCATGAATAACTGAGAGATCATTGCCACAAAGATGACTCCCCAGCAAATCGCCAAAGCCCAAAAAATGGCCCGCGAGTGCCTGGCCAGCTATTACAAAAGGTGTGATTGACAATGGAAGGCCCCCATGAAGTTCATAGCACTGATCGCAGCCTTGCTCGTCAGCGCGGGGGATCCTCAAGGCCTGGTCATATCGAAAAGAGGAACACCATGAGGAGACTGATTGCAGGCCTGTTAGCTGTCACGCTCAGCTGCTCAGCTTGGGCACAATTACCCAATCTTGACGGACTCTTGAAAGGGCTGGGGAACTTGCCCAAGCCGTCTGTGCAAACATCTGGTGGCGGGCTGCAGGACGAAGCAACGACGGGCGCGGGCATCAAGGAGGCGCTGGCAGTCGGCACCGAGCGGGCTGTCAGAGAACTGTCTGCCGTCGACGGTTATTTTGGCAATGAGGTCGTCAAAATTTTGATGCCATCGAGCATTCAGAAAGTTGCAGACGTGGCGCGCAAAATCGGTTTCCAAAGACAGGTCGACGCATTCATCCTGAGCATGAACCGGGCGGCCGAGGCGGCAGCACCGCTGGCAGCCGGCCACTTCAGCAACGCCATTCGAAACATGACCTTGCAAGACGTACGCGCCATCATGGCTGGCGGCAACACGGCCGCCACTGACTTCTTTCGCGGCAAAACCAGCGACGATCTGTACCAGGCGCTCAAGCCGGTGGTGTCGCGAAAGATTGAAGAAGTTGGTGCTACCCGCGCCTACAAGGAAATGATCGGGCGTTACGAGAAAGTGCCTTTTATGAGCGGGCAGTCGGTGGATCTGGACGATTACGTCACACGAAAATCCCTGGACGGGCTGTTCTTCATGGTTGGCGAAGAAGAGAAAAAAATTCGCAGTAACCCATTGGCTCGGACAACGGATTTGCTGAAGTCTGTGTTTGGGCGATGATCACTGTCAGGTCGGCCAGATTGCAGAGCTGCAAAGCGCGTCGTTGGGACGGCAGCCAAATTTAAAAAGAGGCTTGAAAGCCTTTCTCCATGCCAGTGTTAGGCCAATGCCGCCGCTGACTGCAAGCACTGCGCCCTGTAACTCGGCAGCGCTAAGGCCGGTGGC
>JAURGS010000210.1 GCA_030833685.1 Rhodoferax sp.
CAGACCACCTTGGTCGAGCTGCTGCGCGGCGCCCTGGGACTGACGGGTACCCATGTCGGATGTGACACGGCTCAGTGCGGGGCCTGCACCATCCTGGTCGATGGCAGAGCTGTCAAAAGTTGCAATATGTTGGCTGTGCAGGCCAATGGCCGCTCCATCACCACCATTGAAGGTTTGCCTGCTCCTGATGGAAGCTTGCACCCCATGCAAGCCGCCTTCAAAGACTGTCACGGGCTGCAATGCGGTTTTTGCACGCCGGGCATGGTGATGAGCGCGGTGGATTTGGTGACGCATCATGGTTGTCATAGTGAAGCGCAGGTTCGTGAAGCCATGGATGGCAATATTTGCCGTTGCACGGGATACCAAAGCATCGTCAAGGCTGTTTTCCAGGGCGCAGCAGCCATGAACACCTTAGTCCGTAGCGCTTAGCTGCGGGCGGGAGATTATTTGTGCAGGCATTTAATTACCTAGCATCCAGCTCAGTCGCTGAGGCCAGCAAAGCTGCCGCCGCTGGAGCCAAATTGATAGCTGGCGGGCAAAGCCTGTTGCCCATGATGCGCCTGGGCTTTGCGCTGCCCGAGAGCCTGGTGGATTTGGCCCCCATCGCTGAGCTCAAGGGCATTCAAGTCAAAGGCGGCGTGGTACGTATCGGCGCCATGAGCACCCACGCCGAAGTGGCCGCGTCCACTGAAGTGAAGAAGGCCATCCCTGCCTTGGCGGACCTGGCAGGCAAAATTGGCGACCGTCAGGTGCGCAACCGGGGCACCCTGGGCGGAAGTCTTGCCAATGCGGACCCTGCAGCTTGCTACCCAGCCGCTGCGCTAGGCCTGGGGGCAACCATTCACACCAACAGCCGCGACATTGTTGCCGACGATTTCTTCAAAGGTCTCTACGAAACCGCGCTGAAGGATGACGAGCTGATCACTGCGGTGAGTTTTCCCATTCCGGAAAAAGCTGGATGGCAGAAATTCAAGCAAGCCGCCTCGCGTTTTGCGCTGGTTGGCGTCTTTGTCAGCAAAGGGCCCAAAGGCGTGCGCGTTGCTGTCACTGGCGCCGCAGGCCATGTTTTTCGTGCTACCCATCTGGAGCAGCGTCTTGCCACCAACTACTCAGCCGCTGCACTTGAGGGCGCCTCGGTACCCGCCAAAGGGCTGAGCTCTGATCTGCATGGATCAGCGGAGTACCGCGCCGCGCTGATTCCGGTGCTGGCTGCCCGCGCTGTGGGCTGATCAGCCACCCTGGGTAGCGACTTGGGCGAGTGACAGCACCAGCGTGGCAAACCGGTTTCATGGCAGAACCAACCCAAACATCCTCAGCGTCATTGACATCAGTTGCGCAAACCAAGCAACTTTTGCTGGAGCAGGACTACATTGCCGACGACCGGCTGGCAACCGTGGTCCATTTGGCGCTCAAGCTGCACCGCCCTCTTTTTCTGGAAGGCGAGCCAGGCACCGGTAAGACTGAAATTGCAAAGGCCCTGGCGCTGGCCCTGGACAGACCCCTGATCCGACTGCAGTGCTACGAGGGGCTGGACCTGGCCAATTCGGCCTACGAGTGGAACTATGCCCGCCAGATGTTGGAAATACGTTTGGCCGAGAGCCAGGGCGGGCTGGACGCCAAGGCCATGTCCGAGCGCCTGTTCAGCGACCAGTTTTTGATCCGGCGCGCCTTGTTGCAATCCATCTCGCCCGGGCAGCCAGTGCCGCCGGTCTTGCTGATTGATGAGCTTGATCGAGCCGACGAGCCCTTTGAGGCCTTCTTGCTGGAGGTACTGTCCGACTGGCAAATCACGGTGCCCGAGTTGGGCACAATCCGCGCCGATCAACCGCCGATTGTGGTGGTGACCAGCAACCGCACGCGTGAGATTCATGACGCTGTCAAACGTCGCTGCATCTACCACTGGGTTGATTTTCCCGATGCCGCTCGCGAAGCCGCCATCCTGGCCCGGCGTGTGCCTGGGGCAGCGGCTGCGCTGGCGCAACAGGTGGTAAGTTTTGTACAGCAACTACGCGAAATGGATCTCTACAAACTGCCTGGCGTGGCAGAGACGATTGAGTGGACGCGCGCACTCATGGAGTTGGGAAGCCAGGAGCTCGACCCCGCCTCGGTTCAAAACACACTGGGCTTGCTGCTGAAGTACCAGGACGATATCGCCCGCCTGAATGAAGAAGAAGTGAAGAAGCTCCTGCGCCACGCCAAAGCCGAACCCGCCTGATAAAAATTCGCGCCTAGCTCTGCCCATGAACCTGCAACCTGGAGCTCCAAGCCATTTGGCGCGCAATGTCATGCACTTTGGGCGCGTGCTGCGACAAGCCGGTGTTCCGGTGGGAACTGACCGAATAGAACTCGCTTTACTGGCATTGCAAGAAGTTGGCTTGAATTCGAAAACCGAATTTCACGCGGTATTGAGCGCCTGCATGGTCTTGCGCCACGAACATCAGCCACTGTTCGACCAGGCTTTTTATCTGTTTTGGCGCGAACCAGATTTGCCAGATCCAATCAGTAGCCTGCTGCCATCCAAGCTTAGTCCGCCTAGATCTGCGCCTGCAAAGGACGACAGTCTTCTGGCCGATGCCCGAACAACACCCAGTAACGATCCGCAAAACCATCAACCCCCCACAGAAGAGCTTGTGCTACCGAGCATGTTGACTGCCAGCGCCCTAGAGCGGCTGAGAACAACTGATTTTGAAAAGATGAGCTCCGAAGAGTTTCGTGCAGCGCAGCAGGCCCTGCAGGACATGAAGGTGGTGTTTCAGTCGGTGCCCAGTCGTCGCACTGCGCCAACAGATCAGCAAGCCAGGGTTGATATGCGGGCTACCCTGAGATCGGCCGGCAGAACAGCTGGCGATGTACTTGCGTTAGAGCATGAGCGGCCCCGCCAATTTGTGCCGCCGCTGGTTGTGTTGGCAGACATCTCGGGTTCGATGTCCAAATATTCACGCATGCTTTTGCACTTTGTCTATTCACTGGGGCACACCAAAGAACGTTTGGCTCCATCTGTGGAGAGCTTTGTGTTTGGAACCCGGCTCACCCGCATTACCCCCTGGTTAAAACTGCGCAACCCCGATGTGGCAGTCGCTCGGGTGACCCAAGGGGTGGAGGATTGGTCGGGTGGTACGCGTATTTCGGAGTGCCTGCACGAGTTCAACCAGCGCTGGGCACGTCGCGTCTTGGGCAGACGTGGCGTGGTGCTATTGGTCACTGATGGCCTGGAACATGGTGCCTCGAAGGCACTGGGTTTTGAGATGGAGCGCCTGCATAAGAGTTGCCGTCGTCTGATATGGCTCAACCCCCTGCTGCGCTTTGAACAATTCGAGCCCAAGGCACAGGGCGTGCGCGCCATGCTGCCCCATGTGGACGAATTTTTACCTGTTCACAACCTGAAAAGCCTGAGTGCGCTGGTTAAGGTACTGCAAGGAGTGCGAGTAGTCTGACAAATCCAGCAGACGCCATCTGTTTGAAGGTATTGACCGAGCCATTTACCACATTGGGCTCACTGCCTTTTCAAGGTCGGAGATTCACTTCACCCTGAAGTGTTATCCTGAACGCAAGAGTACCTGCCCTTATATGCAGGCGATCGGTATCCTATGAGCCACAAACAAAATATCCGGTTCTGCACCAGCAAGGACGGTGTTCGGTTGGCTGTGGCATCCACCGGTAATGGTCCGCCCTTGGTGCGTGTGTTCAATTGGCTGACGGATGTCGAAAAGGACCTGACCAGTGTGGTGGACCGGCACTGGATAAGCGAACTCAGTCGGGACTATGGCTACGTGCGCTACGACTCACGCGGCTGCGGTTATTCCGATCGAAACATCGAGCGCATGTCCCTGGACGCCTGGGTGGAAGACTTGGAGGCTGTGGTTGCCGTATTCACGGCGTCAATTCATGGCTTGGGACCGGCTAGATACAGCAAGGAACAATGCGCGGCTTGGGCGCCACAGCCTCCCGATATGGCTCGCTGGCGTAAAGGCGTGCAACATCTCCAAGCGTACGTAGCTGCTGAGGATGCTCAAGTTGTGGGCTTCTGTTCCTTTGAGCTAAGTGGGCACATAGAACATCTATATGTCGCACCAACGCATGCTCGTCGCGGAGTCGCCTCGGAGCTTTATTGCAATTCGGCACAATTGAAGCGAAACATTAGACGGCCGAAGTGACCTATATGAAAGTCAATTTATTGAAGTAGAGCCCAACGAGTGTGTCGTCATAGATCATCAATTGGGCCATCATTTTATACTGACGATAACCTTTATAGAGAAATGGTGCTCTACCATTATCAACTGAAACCAGATGTTCGATACCAGAAAACACTA
>JAURGS010000211.1 GCA_030833685.1 Rhodoferax sp.
TGTGCCACCGACGCGGCAGCAGCTTCAAAATCAAGCGACTTGGCGGGTGAGAGAACAAAAAGCATGGTGCCCTGTGTCAAGGTAAATCAGCGTAAATCACCCGCCAGCGAGGCCAGCGTATCGTCAGCAATTTGGATATGCGCTGGGTAGTTGGTATGGTCACAACCCAGCTTGACCGCAGCACCGGCCTTGACGGCGGCACACATCGCCGCAGTCAGCTCAAAGCGCGCGAAGTGCACTGCAGAAGTTTTTTCCTCATTCTCGCGGTCCAGATCTTCGTCACAGATTGCGTAGACACGTGGCATACCTTCAACTTCCACAAAAAGGCGGTCTTCCACGCCGATCAAGCGCGCCAACTCCCGTCGACGCTCGCTCACATCGGGGTATTCCAGTAGCACGGTGGCTTTCCAATTTGTGCCGCTTGGCACCAAGGGGCCATACGCCTCAATTTCTTGTGCGATGCCCTCCTCCTCAAAGATCTTTTCGATCCGCAGCATCTCCTGGATTTGATAACGGATTGTGGCTTCCGATTCAAATTGCAGCGTCATGTTCTCACCCAAATGCACGCTGCGCAGACGACGCTCAGCCAGGACGCTGGCTTTGTTGGTCTTACGCCATTTGCTGTAGGCCTCCAAGGTCATGAGGCTCTCAGGGGTGATATTTCCTGTGGTTTGCATCATTTTCAAACTCCAATAAGTACTTAATTAGATAGGGTTTACTTCAATCCGTACGCCTGCGCAATCAGGCTTAGCGGATGCTGCAACTCGGGCGAACCCAGCTGGTTCACCTCAAAGCCCTGCGCGATGTGATGGCCTCCCAGGGGACAGTCTGAGCTGATGTAGTCTGGTTTGTTGCCGTTTTTCATGGTCGCCATGGCTTTGAACAAAGGTTTGCCGATCTTCATCGCTTGCTCGTGGTAAGCCTTTTTGACACCAAAAGTGCCGGCGTGGCCCGAGCAGCGCTCAAAGGTATCGACGGTCGTACCTGGCACCATCTTGAGCATCTCCTCCGTCTTCTTACCGATATTCTGGACCCGACCATGGCAGGGGATCTGGTAACTGACATTCCCCAGCTCTTTTTGAAAGTCCACTTTCAGCAATCCGTCGCGCTTGCGCTGCATCAGGTATTCAAACGGATCCCACATGGCTTCCTTGACCAGTTGCACCTCCTCCTCGTCGGGGTACATCAAGGGTATTTCTTGTTTGAACATCAGCGCACAGCTCGGCACCGCAGCCAAAATGGCGTATCCGTCGCGGGCGTACCGCGCCAGCACGGGGACATTGGCCTCTTTGCTGTCGCTAACAGACTCCAGATCGCCCAGCTCAAGCTTAGGCATACCGCAACATTTTTCCTTCTCAACAATGACATAGGGAATATCGTTGTGGTCCAGAATTTTCAGCAGATCCAGGCCGATGCCAGGTTCGTTGTAGTTGATGTAGCAAGTCGAAAAAATGGCCACCTTGCCGGGCGTCTTGGCACCATCTACGACGTTGTGTGCTTTGGCTTCGGGCGCAACAGAGCGAAACTTGCGCGTGGCCAGCGACGGCAACCAGGCGTTCTTGTCAACACCAGCCACCTTCTCCATCAAGGCGCGCGCCGGCTTGGTCTTATTCACCGCGTTGGCCACCTGCACCACCACGGGGATACCCGCAAACTGGCCATGCACATCGGTTGATGCCAAGAACTTCTCGGCCGCGCCGACCTCCCCTTTTTTGAATTTGATCGCCTTGGCGCGCAACATGGTGTGCGGAAAGTCCAAATTGAAATCGTGCGGGGGCACATAAGGGCATTTGGTCAGGTAGCACAGGTCGCACAGGTAGCACTGATCGACCACTTTCCAGTAATCTTTTTTGTCGACGCCGTCGACCTCCAAGGTGCTGCTCTCATCCACCAAGTCAAAGAGGGTTGGAAACGAGCCGCACAAGCTGACGCAACGCCTACAACCGTGACAGATGTCAAATATGCGCTCGAGTTCCTTGAAAGTTGCCTCTTCGTCATAAAACGCGGGGTTCTTCCAATCAATCGGGTGACGCGTGGGTGCAGCCAAGTTACCTTCGCTCGCCATGGCAAATATCCTCTTCAAACAGTGATTTTTTAAAAGTGCCTGATCAGACGGGCACTTTTAGAAAAAACCGCGGCAGGCCAGGCGGCGCGCCGCGGTTTGCGCTTTAGTCCACCAGATCAGCCAATGCTTTGGCGTAGCGGTTGGCGTGAGAGCGCTCGGCCTTGGCCAGGGTCTCAAACCAGTCAGCAACTTCGTCGTGACCTTCTTCGCGGGCGGTCTTGGCCATGCCCGGGTACATGTCGGTGTACTCGTGGGTCTCGCCGGCGACTGCGCTGGCCAGGTTTTCACGGGTTCCGCCAAACGGCATGCCTGTGGCGGGGTCACCGCAGGTCTCGAGCCACTCCAGATGCCCGTGTGCGTGCCCAGTCTCGCCTTCGGCAGTCGAGCGGAACAGGGCTGCCACGTCCGGCTGACCTTCCACATCGGCCTTGTTCGCGAAATACAGATAACGACGGTTAGCCTGAGACTCGCCCGCAAAGGCGGCTTTCAGGTTTTCTTCCGTTTTGGAGCCTTTAAGTGCTGCCATGGAAATCTCCTATGAAAAGTTAAACGAACGCGTTGGTGATACTTAGCTTCGATCCAACACCCAGGTATGTTAACGATGTAAAGACGACTACGTGATTAGTCATATCAATGTCAAAAATCGTCAAAAGCTATGAGTCTTACTTTTTAATTGATAAAAACTTAAACGCCAGAACCCCCTCACATTTGGTCGGTGTCCCGCTTTGCAACAGCGAAACGAGCCGAGCCTACTCAGCCCGAATAAAATCGCGGCCTGCCATGAGACCTTGTCCCCAGAGCAAGCTCTCACAGCGCCACGCAGGCCACACCCCTGGCCTGAAGCGGCTTCTGACCCTAACCCTAGCGCACACCATGACCGAAGCATTGCATCAGCCAGGCCTTGAGAGCTTGTCGAAATCATTTGAACCCGCCGCTCTGGAGGCGTTCTGGGGACCTGAATGGGAGCGCCGGGGCTACGGGATTGCGGGCGCAAACGGTAGCGGACAAGCCGATGCCAACGCTGCAGCCCAGGGCAGAAATTTTTGTATCCAATTGCCCCCGCCCAACGTCACCGGCACGCTGCACATGGGCCACGCCTTTAACCAGACCATCATGGACAGCCTGACCCGCTACCACCGCATGAGGGGCTTTAACACCGCGTGGATTCCAGGCACCGACCATGCTGGCATCGCCACTCAAATTGTGGTGGAGCGCCAACTTCAGGGTCAGGGCCAAAGCCGGCATGACCTGGGGCGAAAAAACTTTGTGGCCAAAGTCTGGGAATGGAAGGAAAAGAGCGGCAACACCATCACCAACCAGATGCGCCGCATGGGCGACACCGTGGACTGGAGTCGCGAGTACTTCACGATGGACGAGGATTTGTCCAAAACTGTGACCGAGACCTTTGTTCGCTTGTACGAGCAAGGGCTGATTTACCGCGGCAAGCGTCTGGTCAACTGGGACCCGGTGCTCATGAGTGCTGTGAGCGACCTTGAGGTGGAAAGCGAGGAAGAGGAAGGCTCGCTGTGGCACATCCTCTACCCTTTCGTGGACGGTCCGATTGGCGATCTGCAAGGTCTGACTGTGGCGACCACTCGCCCAGAGACCATGCTGGGCGACGTGGCGGTGATGGTCCACCCCGAAGACGAGCGCTACGCGCATCTGATCGGCAAGCAGGTTCAACTGCCGCTGTGTGAGCGCTGTATTCCGATCATTGCCGACGACTACGTAGACCGGGCCTTTGGAACCGGCGTGGTCAAGGTCACGCCAGCGCACGATCAAAACGACTACGCCGTCGGTCAGCGACAC
Source organism: Rhodoferax sp. (assembly GCA_030833685.1). GTDB lineage: Bacteria > Pseudomonadota > Gammaproteobacteria > Burkholderiales > Burkholderiaceae_C > Rhodoferax. The sequence goes on from JAURGS010000211.1 coordinate 3,875, forward strand.
GGGCTTGAAATGATTTGTGTGCTCACCTTGGATGCCAAGATCAGTGCCAACGCGCCCGAGGCCTTCCGGGGGCTGGATCGCTTTGTCGCACGCAAGGCCATCGTGGCCGACCTGCAGGCTCTGGACCTGCTGGTTGAGGTGAAGAAACACACGCTAATGGTGCCGCGCTGCGCCAGGACAGGACAGGTAATTGAGCCCATGCTGACCGACCAGTGGTTCGTCGCCATGAGCAAGGTCAGTGCGCAAGATCCCACGGGCAAGTCCATCACCCAGAAAGCCGTTGATGCCGTGCAGTCTGGTGCAGTGAAGTTTGTGCCCGAGAACTGGGTCAACACCTACAACCAATGGATGAACAACATTCAGGATTGGTGCATC
>JAURGS010000212.1 GCA_030833685.1 Rhodoferax sp.
AATTTCCCCGAGTTCACTGGGCGAATTTGTCCGGCGCCATGCGAAGCGGCGTGCACTTTGAACGTGAATCAGTTGCCCGTGGGTATCAAATCCATTGAGCACGCGATCATTGACCGAGCCTGGGAGCATGGCTGGGTCAAGCCACAGCTGGCTGCATTGAAGACTGGCAAGAAAGTGGCGGTGGTGGGGTCTGGGCCTGCCGGTCTGGCGGCATCGCAGCAATTGGCACGCGTTGGCCATGACGTGACTTTGTTCGAAAAGAACGATCGGATCGGTGGGCTGCTGCGCTACGGCATTCCTGATTTCAAGATGGAAAAATCTCACATCGATCGGCGTGTCGAGCAGTTGATGGCCGAGGGCGTGAAGATTCGTACAGGTGTTTTGGTTGGTGCCTTGCCTGATGGCAGCAAAGTAACCAATTGGTCCAAGGAGTCTGTTAGCGCAGAGAGCTTGAAGTCTGAGTTTGATGCGGTGTTGCTGACGGGGGGCTCTGAGCAGTCGCGCGATTTGCCCGTTGCTGGTCGAGAGTTGTCGGGTATCCACTTTGCCATGGAATTTCTGCCGCAACAAAACAAATCCAATGCGGGCGACAGCGTGAAAGGGCAGTTGCGGGCTGATGGTAAGCATGTGATTGTCATTGGCGGAGGTGACACAGGATCGGATTGCGTGGGGACCAGCAATCGTCACGGTGCAGCCAGCGTTACCCAGTTTGAAGTGATGCCCCAGCCCCCGGTGGAGGAAAACCGTCCCCTGACATGGCCGTACTGGCCTATGAAGTTACGTACCAGCTCAAGCCACGAAGAGGGCTGTACGCGTGAGTTTGCGATCTCGACCAAAGCTTTTACGGGCAAGAAGGGTAAGGTCAGCGGCTTGACCACGGTCCAGGTTGAATTCAAAAACGGAAAACTGGTCGAGGTCGAGGGCAGCGAGAAGACCTACCCGGCTGACTTGGTGCTGCTAGCCATGGGTTTCGTCAATCCAGTGCCGACGATTCTGGAGGCCTTTGGTGTGGACAAAGATACTCGGGGTAATGCCAAGGCGACGACCGACGAGCAAGGGGGCTACGCCACCAATGTCGACAAGGTCTTCGCAGCGGGTGACATGCGTCGCGGGCAAAGCCTGGTGGTTTGGGCCATTCGCGAAGGTCGACAGGCTGCGCGCGCAGTTGATGCGTATCTGATGGGGCACAGCGTTCTACCCCGGTAAGCTTTTCGCAGGCGGCGCTGTTCACCCCAGGCGGGTGGCGGCACAGGCGTCCCCACTATGATGGAGGCCTATTTTTTTGAGCTCGACGGCTGTGCCTGCATCTGCTTCGCAATACCTGGTTGACATCCAAGACGTGAGTTTTGGCTATGGCGAACGTCTGATCCTGGACGGGGTCAGTCTGCGCATTCGCAGGGGCCGGGTAACCGCTTTGATGGGCGCCTCAGGAGGCGGGAAAACCACAATTTTGCGCCTCGTGGGTGGCCAGATTCGCCCCGCTCGGGGGCAGGTTTTGTTTGATGGGCAGGATATTGCCCGCATGAGCCAGCCGGCTTTGTATCAGGCGCGCCGGCGCATGGGAATGTTGTTTCAATTTGGGGCCTTGTTTGCTGACCTGGACGTTTTTGAGAATGTCGCGTTCCCCTTGCGCGAACATACCGATTTGCCAGAGTCTCTGATACGGGATGTGGTGTTGATGAAACTCAACGCGGTGGGCCTTCGAGGTGCGTTGCGCCTGAGGCCTAGCGACCTCTCTGGGGGTATGGCGCGGCGCGTGGCGCTGGCCAGGGCGATTGCCCTGGACCCGGAACTCGTGATGTACGACGAGCCGTTTGCAGGCCTGGATCCAATTGCCCTGGGGACCTTGGCGCGCCTGATTCGCGAGCTCAATGACGCCATGGGATTGACCAGCGTTTTCGTGTCGCACGATTTGGAGCAAACGCTGGCCATTGCCGACGAAGTCATTATTCTGGCCAATGGACGCATCGCGGTTCAAGGTTCCCCTCAGGATGTGCGCAGCAGCCTGGACCCGCTTGTGCACCAGTTTGTCAACGCATTGCCCGAAGGCCCGGTGCATTTTCATTACCCTGCAGTGGATGTGGCGCAGGACTTTGGCCTGGGGGCTTGCCCATGAGCGGGCATCGCCTTGCCGATATCGGCTACGCGGTTCGTCGGCAGCTCGATGGCATGGGGTACGCTGCCCGACTGTTCATACGGCTTTGCGCAGCGCTTGGCTTCGTCGTGCGCCGTGGTGCGCTGGTGCGCGATCAAATCCACTTTTTGGGCAACTACTCGCTGCCGATCATTGCAGTCGCCGGGCTGTTTGTGGGATTCGTTTTTGGCTTGCAGGGGCACTACGCCTTGCAGCGCTATGGTTCAACCGAGTCGCTGGGCCTACTGGTGACCCTGAGTCTGGTGCGAGAGTTGGGGCCGGTGGTCTCAGCCCTGCTTTTTGCGGGTCGCGCAGGCACCTCGCTGACAGCAGAGATTGGTCTGATGAAAGCGGGTGAGCAAATCAGCGTGATGGAGATGATGGCGGTTGACCCTATTCGCCGGGTATTGGCGCCGCGATTCTGGGGTGGTGTGGTGGCGATGCCAGTGCTGGCGGCGGTATTTAGTGCGACCGGCATCGTGGTGGCTGGGTGGTCGGTGTTTTGCTGATCGGCGTGGATGGGGGCGCATTCTGGAGTCAGATTCAAGGTGGAGTGGACGTCTTCAAAGATGTGGGTAATGGCGTCCTCAAGAGCCTGGTTTTTGGTGTGGCTGTGACGTTTATTGCGCTTTTGCAGGGCTACAACGCTTTAGCCACGCCCGAAGGTGTTGCCAAGGCGACCACCCGCACCGTGGTGATGGCATCGCTGACGGTCTTGGGACTGGACTTCATACTGACAGCCATGATGTTTTCCATTTGAGTGACAGAGATACAGAGACGGGGACACAAAATGCAACGATCTAAAAACGATGTCTGGGTCGGCTTGTTCGTATTGCTGGGGGGCTTGGCGCTGCTGTTTTTGGCACTGCAGGCGGCCAATCTGCTTAGCCTGAGTTTTCAGAGTACCTATGAGGTCAGTGCCCGCTTTGACAACGTGGGTGGGCTCAAGCCAAAAGCAGCTGTGAAGAGCGCAGGCGTTGTCGTGGGTCGTGTGGAGAGCATCGTGTTTGATGACCAGATTTTCCAGGCCCGGGTGAAACTCGCTCTCGAAAAGCGCTATGTTTTCCCCAAGGACAGTTCCTTGAAAATACTGACCAGTGGCCTGCTTGGCGACCAGTATTTGGGTATTGAGGCTGGGCCGTCGGACAAGAATTTGGTCGCGGGCGACACAATCTCGAGTACCCAGTCAGCGGTCGTGCTCGAAAATCTGATCAGCCAGTTCTTGTACAGCAAGGCGGCCGAGGGCGGTGGCGACAGCAAAAAGTGAGACGGATAGCGACAACATGAACACCAGATCAGGATCTTTTTTATTAGTGGCGCTGCTTGGCGCGGCGATGGTCTTTGGTCTGTCTGGCTGTGCAACCGGGCCTACCGCCAACCCTCGCGACCCTCTGGAGCCTTTGAACCGTGTGGTTTTTCGCTTCAACGATACGGCTGATCGCGTGGTGCTCAAGCCAGTAGCCACCGGCTACAAAAAAGCGGTTCCCTCAGTTGTTCGCAGGGGGGTGAGTAATTTTTTCGACAATCTCAAGGATGCCTGGTCGTCGGTGAATAGCGTGTTACAGCTCAAAGGTGAGGCCGCGGGGAACAATTTTTTCCGCTTCGTCGTCAACACCACCATAGGCCTGGGCGGTGTTTTGGATGTGGCCACGGAAATGGGCATCGAACGCCAAACGGAAGACTTCGGGCAAACCTTGGGCCACTGGCGTGTGGGGCCTGGTCCCTACATTGTGTTGCCGCTTTTAGGCCCGAGCACCTTGCGCGACACGCTGGCTATCCCGCTCGATGCCTACGGCAATTTCATTCCGTCGATTCAGGATACCGGCATCCGTGACGTGGTCACCGGGCTTCAGTTGATCGATAGGCGCGCTCGGCTGCTATCAGCGACGAATATGCTTGACCAGGTTGCGCTCGACCCCTACCTGTTCGGCAGAGACGTGTTTTTACAGGTCAGACGCAATGCCGTGTACGATGGTGATCCCCCTGAAGAGCCCGTGGAGGATGCGGGCGCTGAGCTCAGAAAGTGAAAGAAGCAAGATGGTGATGAATAAGTG
>JAURGS010000213.1 GCA_030833685.1 Rhodoferax sp.
TCCTCACCGCAATCAAGCTGTAGTCTTCAATGATGCGCACAGGATTGTTCTGGCCATCGATCTGGGTAGCAGTGCGAAAGAAGCCGCCTCGACCGTTCTCAGAGATGTCGCCTGTGGCCACACGCTGCCACTTGGTGGCTTTGTCTTGTTGTTCAGTGATGGTTTCAGCGATGTGCCATGCCACCATGTACTTGAGCAGCTGCACAAAGTATTGGGGCATTGCGTACTCGGGCACGCTGAACTGGTAGTCAATGTAGGCGCTGGTCAGGTTGGTGAGCAGCTTGTCGCCTTGGATCTCCCAGTCCTTTTGCACTGGGCTGCCTTGCGCGGCACTGTTGTACACGGCACGCGGGTTGGCCAGCTTGTCTCCCGGCAACTGATATTCGTAGCGCCAGACCGTTGTTGGGGTGGTGATGAGCTGAGCCAGCTGCACCTTCTTCATTCCAAAACTCCAAGGATACATGACCAAGGTGGAGTCGCGGATGTCTGGGTAGAGTCGGTCGCAAACGCTTGACTCGTCAGTGCCATCGTTAAAAGACGAAATAGCCTTGGCTCCAATCAAGAGCAAGGCATCAGAGCAGATCGATACACCAGTGTCACCAGCAGCCATTTGAACCTCTCAATGTGAGAAGGGCCAGCCTCCGAATACTCAGTGGCTGGCCCAACTATTCTGGCACCGATTTAGTCAGTGTCAGTTGCAGTTACGGTCACGCCGTCAGTGATGTCAACCACGCCAGAGGCGTTGCTGTTCACATAAGCGGTGGACATTACTGGAGTGCCGCCTGTTGCGGAGTAGCAGAAAATCAAATCGCCGACCTTGAGGATCGATGAAATTGAGTTGAAATACCCAGAAGCGCGGATCACACTTTGTGCGTCAGTGCTGGTGTAGGTATAAATTGCAGGCGCATTACCGGCCTTTGATTGGCCACCAATTGCGTTAAAGCCAGTGCTTGAAAATGCCATGTCAGTCTCCTAGATTAAGTTTCACGGCAGGTGATCTTGACGATACCTTCATCGTCAATGGCGACAGCGCCAGCACTGAAGACCTCGTTCACCAACCAAGAAGTCTTCTCAGCGATGTAGTTGATCTCGGTGCGCATGCCGATACCTTCACCGTAACCCACGGCATCCTTGTGGAATGCATAGCAGGTGCGGTCAAGTGAACCGTCGATTGGCAAGCCGCCTTCAGTGCGGTCACCCAACACATGGAAGGTGAAGCCCAAGAAGGTGTTGATTTCGCCTTGCACCAGCGCTTTGACGCTGTTGAAGTCGGTGCTGGTCACGCTGGTTTCGGACAACAAGTTGGCCAAACCATTGCCGTGAATGATGATGTGGCGGCCATCAGGCGGCACATTACCTTTGTCCAACAAGCGCTTTGCTTCGCGCAGCTTGGCCACGTTCATGTTGGTTGTTGCGCCACCAATGCTGTTGGCAACAGTCAAGCTGGTGCTGGAAGCATTGAGTGCATCCAGAATCATTTGGTCTTGACGGCGGCCCATAGCGCCAGCAACCACTTGCACCAACTCTTGGCGCTCGTCGAAGTTGACTTTGGCTTGGCTGAAGATGTCGCTGTACTCTGCTGCGTTGTAGTCTTGCAACGTCAAAGTGACGGTGCTGAAACCTACGTTCAGAGGAGTGACATCAGTTTGGGGAACGCGGATGGTGGCAACGCCACGACCCACTTTGGGGAACTTAACAGTTGAACCTTCGACTCCACGACGCTGGCGAACCGCCGGAACAAGCATTGCTTTGCCTTGGTAGGCTTGCTTGACTTCCGCGTCGAAGAGGGTAACGAAGGCATTGCTTAAAGAAATGCTCATTGGGATACCTCATTCGGTTGTTGAAAAACAGGGTTCTCGCGCCGGTAAGCCTGATAGTCAGGGCCGAATGCTTGCTGGTATCGCCAGCCAGTCGTCAGCATCCACTGCGGTAAGGGTCGGTTGCCCGGTAGGCCTTGGCGCGATTGTATGACTTTTTTGCAACAGTGCAATAGGTGCGTTTGAGTGTTGCACAAAAAAGACCCAGCCGAAGCTGGGTCAAAAGGCAACCGCAATTAAGCGATCAGGAGACAATCATGCGATGTGCTGTTGGAACATCCGCTCCACCTTCTGGCGGTAAGCAGCATCGGTTTTGTACTTGGGATCGTTGACCATCTGGTACAGCTCTTCCTTGCTGGGAGCGCCTTCCATCGGTGAAACCTCAATTGGCACCCGGCCCTCATAGGCAGAGCGCACCTTCATCAAAGCGCTTAGACCGCGAGCTGTGCCGCCCATGATCTTGAACTCTTCAAAGTCGTCTTTTGACCAAACACCCTTGTTGACCAAGCCGCGAGCCCAGTCCACCATGCCGTTGACGATTGCGTTGCCATTGGGGCCCAGCTGCTTCATCTCGGCTGCCGGGTCAACCATGTCGCCCTGCATCAGCTCACGCGCTTGGGTCTGCAGGTTGCCAACCAAGTCGTCAAATGCAGCCTGCGACAGACCGTTTTCTTTGGCCCAGCCAGACAGCGTGGTGGCAATTGGGTTGGCTTCAGCCTCTTCGCCAAAGGCTTTGAGATCGTATTTGCCATCTGCTGGCGCTTTGTGTTTGCCTTGGCTGATCTGCTTGCGCAAGTCTGACCAGCTCTTGGCAATGCCTTCTAGGTCGGGCTCGTTGGAGTCCTTTTTCCAGAAGTTCTCTGGCCAAAAGTCTGGCCGCTCCAGCGGTTCATCAGGTGCTAGCGCATCTGATGCCGTGGCCTTGTGGTCAATTTCGACCGCTTGTGGGTTGTCAGGTTTGGTGTCGTCGCTCACTTGCACGTTGTCAAGTAGGCCGGCTGCACCGGGCTCGACGGTTGCTGTGTCTGTCATAGTTTCCTTGCTTGGTTGATCCGTACCTCAATGTCCCGCACCACCGTCCTTTGCCCTTCAGCAAAGAAGGCGTGTGAAGGGTCTGCGCCCGGCACGGCGATGGGCACATTCACATACATGTCTTTGAGCCACTGCAGCAGCTTTTGGCCATCCTCTGAGCTGAACACCCGCAGGGTCAACCGCGCCAAATCTTCGCGCTGCTGGGATACGTCCCGGATATCTTCGGTTTGGCCAATGGCGTTGATTTCGTCCCAGCTCATTTTTCTGGCATCTCCATCATTTCGTCTTCATCTGCAAATGGGGACATGCCAGATTTGATGCGCATCTTGGCGTGTTCGTAGGCCTTGTCCATGATGGATGGCGGCATATTTGTGAAGAATGATTTGCTCTCCACATCTGTGCTCAACAAGTAATTCAGCTCTTTTTTGGTCAGGGTCGGAACAATCAAGGGTATTTCCAGCTCCTTGCCGTCCATGCCAACGCCGACAGATATCTCTGTCGAAACATCTCCATTGGGTTTTTTGAGCTCACCAAAGTAGCCCTTGCCTTTTTTCTCGCCGCTTGGTCGGTTTCCATAATCCATTACATTGCTCCTTGTGGTGCGGGTAGGACTTGCATGCCTGCGCCAGCTTGGGCTTGCATGGCCATGGCCTGTGCAATTGCCTGTTGCTGTTGCTGGTTGCGCATCTCTTCCATGAGCACAGCACGCTCTGCAGCAGTGTTTCGCACGGCTGCTGGCACGCCCAGCTTGTCGGCAAGGTAGTCCACCAGCATGTCAGTCTTGATGGCCAACTGGCCGTCGGTGCCCAAGCTCTGGCTGATCTGCATGTACTGCATGATGGCGTTGACTTCTTCCATGTTCTGAGCCATGGCCAGAGGAGCCACTGGGGTGACCTTGACCTCCAGCCCATTGACCCGCAGGGGCATGTCGATCAAGCCGCGCTCGTCGAGGATTTGCAGCGTTACAGATACCAGCGGCTGCATGGTTTCACTGATCAGCCGGCCAAAGGCGCTGCCCAGGTTTTGGGCCAGCTCTTTCATGCGCTCGACGATCTCGGTGGCAGAGCGAGCAGACATATTGTCTGGCGGCAGCGACTCATCCAGCAAGATGCGTTTGACGTTGGAGCGCAGGTCGTTGATCACCAGCTGCGACACGTTGAAGTCGCCAGAGCGGGGCAGGGGCAGCAAGGCGGGGCCTTGTGAGCCGCCATTGCGTGCCACTGGGATGATGGCACCCGGCACGATCTTGACCGTGTTGGGATTAAGCACCCCGTCGTCTGCGGCGGTGTAGACACCTGCCACGGCCAGC
>JAURGS010000214.1 GCA_030833685.1 Rhodoferax sp.
AAGGGCCCTGCGTCTAGCGGTCACTTGAGCATGGCGATGAACAAGACGTTGATAGGGATGGCCCTGCCCGTGTTGCTGTCCACGGGCAGCACCTTGGCTAGCGAGCCGCCGCCACAGACCTCTGGTGCGCGCGCCTTGGAGCCAGCTGGCGCAGTGCTGCCCTGCGCCAGCACCAGCAACTGCGTGAGTTCTCAAGGCCCGAACGCTTTGCCCCCGCTGCCCCATGAAGGCAGTGCCGAGCGAGCACGCTCGCGCCTATTGGGTCTGCTCAGGACCATGCAAGATGTACAAGTGACCGGGCAAACCGAGCTCGAGGTCAGAACCATCTTCACCACCTTGCTCGGCTTTCAAGATGAGGTCGTTTTTTGGATTCACCCGCAAGGGCAGCAGATCGACTTTCGGTCACGCTCGCTCAAAGGGCTTTATGACTTTGGCAAAAATCGATCACGCATGGAAGATTTCGCCAAACGTTTCGCAGCGCAGCTCAAGTCACCTTGAACCACAGGGATGCTATTGATCCCCAAACACGGTTTCGCTCAGGGCAGGGCGCACACGGTTTTGGAGTTCTCCCAGCTCGAGACCGGTCGCGTCAAATCGATGCCGCGGCGAATTGCCGTCATCTCAGCGACGATGCTCATCGCAATCTCCGGTGGCGTCAAAGCACCCAGGTTCAGGCCGACCGGGCCACGCAACCTGTCCGCTTCGGCCTGGGACACGTCAAATTCCAATAAGCGCTCGCGCCGTTTGGCATTGTTCAAACGGGAACCCAGGGCACCGACGTAGAAAGCTGGTGTTCGTAGCGCCTCCATAAGGGCAAGGTCATCGAGCTTGGGGTCATGGGTGACGGCCACCACGGCGCTGTTGTGATCCAGGTTCATGGCCAACACCAAGTCATCAGGCATCTGGGTCGACAGCGTCACTGCGGGCATATCGTCCCAGGATTCGTGGTACTCCTCTCGGGGCTCACAAACCGTGATTTGGTAGTCCAGCATGCTCGCCATACTGGCCAGGTAGCGCGAGAGTTGCCCGCCGCCGATGATGAGCAAGCGAAGCCGGGGACCAAACACCGTATTCAAAGACGCTCCATCGAAAAACACCCTATCGCCGTCGTCGGCGGGTTCATGGCGAACGGTACCGGTAGCCATGTCCAAACGTCTTTGCACGCGCCGGTAGGACTGAATGGCGAGCAACAGCTCGCGCAATTCTGATTTCAGCGACAAAGGCTCCAAGACCACTTGCACGCTGCCGCCACAGGGCAAGCCAAATCGCTGACTCTCCTCTGCGGTCTGGCCATAGGTCGTGATTTCTGGCAACGAGATGGCCAACTCTCCCTTGGCCACACGTCCGATGAGATCATCTTCGATACAGCCGCCCGAGACCGACCCGGCGACCTGGCCATCACCGCGAATAATCATCAATGAGCCTGGCGGGCGTGGGGCAGACCCCCAGGTCCGAACCACCGTACCCAACACCACGCGATGGCCTTGGTCCATCCATTGCAAGGCGGTGCGCAAGACTTCAATATCAACACTGTTCATGGCATCACTTCCTGTCTAAAGTGCGCTGCGTCTACTTATCAGCGCGGTGCACTGCTGCCCTGCGTTGCAGCCGCCTGCGCAGGCGGGGTCTGAGCAGCGCCTGCCCCTGGGAAGTGCCCGCGGCGCGCGGCCACCACCGAGGCGAGTACCGACAGCGCGATTTCCTCTGGAGACTTGGCACCAATTGGGTGACCTGCTGGCGCAATGATGGCCTGTACCGCTGCTGGGCTCTGTCCGGCAGAAATCAGGTTTTGTCGCAAAACATTGGCTTTGCGCTCACTGGCAACAAACCAAAGGTGTTGAGGCGACAAGGCGATAGCCGCCTGCAAACCCTGCATGTCACGTCTGCCTTGTGTGGCCACCACCACGAAAGCACCGGCCGGCAGGTGAAGGGCTACCTCATCGGCTTTATCTCGATCGAGCAAAGTGGCTGCCCCCTCAAATTGATCGATCTGTGCGCCATGCGCAACCACGCGTACCCGAAAACTCAGTCGCGCGGCCAGACCAACCAGGGCTTTGGCCACCGGCGAGTCTCCCACGACGACCAGATCGGGCTGCACATTGACCGGGTCGACAAAAAGCTCCAAAGTCCCACCCGAGTGGCAGGCCATACCGAACTCCAGCACATCGCTCAAACCTCGCTCCTGCGCCTCGGCTTGGTCAGGGGCAATCCGAATCGCCTGCGCCTTGCCAGTCTTCAAGGCCTGACGCACCGTCTTCAAAACTGCGGGCTGCGCACAGCCGCCGCCGATCCACCCAAAAAACTGACCGTCCGCGGTGACCAAGGCTTTATCCCCGACCTTCGCTGAGGTTGGCGCCAATGCTCTGAGCACGGTTACCAGCGCGAACGGCTTGTTCTCACTTTGCAGCCTGGCCGCCTGCGATACCCAATCCATTGCATTCACAAGACACCTCCCGTCGACTTCAAGCCCTGCTATTTCAAAGTTACGTGTGACATCACGACACCATGCACCTTCAGGACGCCGCCGTCTGGGCCACTTGCGGCCAATTCAAGACATGGCCAGTCTGCGCAGTAAAACGTGCCAAGTCCTCAGGTGTGTCGATGTCAACACTGAAATGTTGGTTGTCGGTTTCCAGCCAAAAAACCGTCTCAGGGTGTTTGTCGCGCCAATTGCGACAAGTCATGTCTGCGCCGCCAGCCAGCCAGCGATCGCGCAGTGCCGCGTCGAACATGACTGGGTTGGCAGGAACCTGGGAGCCGTCTGGCAGGCACACACGAGGCACAACCATGGATTTCTCGCCACGGCGGCGAAATGCACTGATCACGGTGGTGACATCTTGCGCATCAATCATCGGTTGGTCGGCCAAAGCCACCATCACCGCATCAAGCTTGGGTGATAGCGCTTGTAGGCCGACACGCACCGAGGATGCCTGGCCAGCGTCCGGGTCGGGATTACGAACCACAGTGATCGGAAACTGGCTGATCGCTTCTTCGATTTGCGACGCGTGATGCCCCAGGACCACTGCCACTTCATCGACGCCCGCGCCTGAGAGTGCAATCAGCTGACGCATCACCAGGGGCACGCCACCGAGCTCGAGCAAGGCCTTCGGCCGCGTGCCCATGCGAGACCCGGCGCCTGCAGCCAACAGAACGGCGCCCACACTCATGCGGCTGTAGAGCCCGTTTGCTTTGTACATGCACCCCATGGCTTTAACTCCTTGTCCGCTTCATCTCAACGCATCAATCAGCTTGGGCAGAACGGCCTTCAGGCTGTTCAAATCACCAGCTGGCGCCAACAGGTCCAGGTGCGGCAAGGCGGCCTGCATGCCCTGGCTGATCGGCTCGTAGCCAGCCTGATTCATCAGCGGGTTAAGCCAGACCACTCGACGCGCCCGGCGACGCAACTGCGCCAAGGCACTGGCGATGCCCACGGTTTCACCCGTATCGTACCCGTCACTCAAAATCACGACACCGGTGCGGGAATTAACCAGGCGTGCTGCATGCTCACGGTTGAACTGAACCAGCGACTCGCCAATTCGGGTGCCGCCAGCCCAACCTTCAGCCAGAACATGCAAGCGCTCCTGCGCTCGCCAGGGATCAGGGTCATGCAGCGCCTGCGACACACCCGTGATGTGCGTGTGAAAAATAAAACTGTGCACGTCCGGCATCTCGGCACCCAAAGCACGTGCCAGGCGCAGGTAAAAAAAACTGTACTGCACCATCGAGCGGCTGACATCGATCAGCAACACCAGCCTCGGGCGCACACGCCGACGATCCCGCCAGTACAAATGAAACGGTGTTCCGCCGCTGGCCACGCTGCGTCGTATCGTGGCTGGCAGATCAAGGGTCGACCCTTGTCGGTCCAGCGCCTGGCGGCGCAGCCGAATAAAGCGCAACTGCCGTGCAAACTGGCGCACCAGCGCTTCAACCTCGAGCAAATGTTCGCGTTGCATCAGCTCGCGAAAGTCAGCCGAACTCAAACGCTCTTGTCGGCTTGGCGTCTGGCGCGGTGACGTGCGCGGCATTCTACGCCTTATTCAGCCGTCGCGCGAAATAATGAGCACATTTTGTCGCGCGCGCGCCTTAGCGAGGCTCTTGTCTACTTTAGTCTAAGTACCAATACACAATTCTATTT
>JAURGS010000215.1 GCA_030833685.1 Rhodoferax sp.
GATATCTTCACCTTGCCAGCGTCGCTTGCAGGTCTTCCGGGCATGAGCCTGCCAGTTGGTTTTGGCGCGGGCAAGATGCCAGTGGGTTTGCAACTGATTGGTCCGCATCTGAGCGAGTCGCGCCTGCTCAACATGGCCCATCAATACCAGGGTGTGAGCGATTGGCATCACGCCCGGCCTGAAGGAATTTGAAAGCGATGAGTACGTCTGTGAACAGTGCGCTAGCAGCCGAGTCCGCTAAGAGCAAGTTGGTGCAAGGCTATGAAGTGGTGATTGGGTTTGAAACACACGCCCAGCTGTCCACTGCGTCCAAAATTTTTAGCCGCGCCTCGACTGCTTTTGGCGCCCGACCCAACACGCAGGCCTGCGCGGTTGACCTGGCCTTGCCCGGCACCTTACCGGTCATGAACAAAGGCGCGGTTGAGCGTGCGATTGCGTTTGGCCTGGCCATTGGGGCGCACATTGCGCCGCGCAGCATCTTCGCGCGAAAAAATTATTTCTATCCAGACCTGCCCAAGGGCTACCAGATCAGCCAGTTTGAAATCCCGGTGGTGCAAGGTGGCGTGGTGGAGTTCTACCTTGGCGAAGAAAAGAAGTCAGTGCGACTGGTGCGTGCACACCTGGAAGAGGACGCGGGTAAGTCCTTGCATGAAAACTTTGTGGGCATGAGCGGTATCGACCTGAACCGAGCCGGTACGCCCCTGCTTGAGATCGTCACCGAGCCCGACATCCGGTCAAGCGACGAGGCGGTGGCGTATGCCAAAGAACTGCACAAGATCGTGACCTGGATCGGCATTTGCGACGGCAATATGCAAGAGGGCAGCTTTCGATGCGACGCCAATGTTTCAGTGCGCAAACCCGGCCAGCCCCTGGGCACTCGGCGCGAGATCAAAAACCTCAACAGCTTTCGATTCATGCAGCAGGCCATTGATTACGAGGTGCGCTGGCAGATTGAAGAGATCGAAGACGGCCGCGCTATTGAGCAAGCCACTGTGCTCTTTAATCCCGATAGTGGCGAGACCCGCGCCATGCGCAGCAAGGAAGACGCTGCCGACTACCGCTACTTCCCTGACCCTGATCTGCCGCCCTTGATGATTGATGCACAGTGGGTTGAGCAGGTTCGCGCTGGCATGGCTGAGTTGCCCCGGGTGATGGCGGAGCGCTTTGTCAAATCGCATGGCCTGTCGCACTATGACGCCACAGCGCTGACGCAAAGCCAGGATGTGGCTGCTTATTTTGAAGAGGCAACCGCCGCCTGTGCCCAGCCCAAGCTGGTGGGCAACTGGATCATGGGTGAGATTTCACGCCGCCTCAACGCGTCTGATCAGACCATCGGTCAATCGCCGGTGCCAGCCCAGACGCTGGCGCAGTTGATTGCCCGCATTCAGGACGGCACGATCTCGAACAACGCGGCCAAGCAGGTTTTTGAGGTGTTGTGGTCGCAGCCCGGCAGTGAAGTTGATGCCGTCATTGACGCCAAAGGCCTCAAGCAAATGAACGACACCGGGGCGCTGGAGGCCTTGGTCGACAGCGCGATCGCGGCCAACCCGAAAAACGTGCAGGAATTCAAGGCCGGCAACGCCAAAGCCTTGAACGCTTTGGTGGGCCAAATCATGAAAGCCAGCCAGGGTAAGGCGAACCCGCAACAGGTCAATGCACTGTTGTTGAAAAAACTGGGTGCTTGACCGGTTGTGGCTTGGCGCCTAGCAACCGGTTGCGATAGCCGCTGTGCTTAGCGTGTCTGTGCGGTGGCCTGCTGCCACATGGTTTTCAAGCGCTTTAATTCCTCGTCGAAATTGGTGTTGATGCGCTTGAGTTGGCGATCCTGCTCTTCAATCAGCTTGCGCTGCACGTCAATCGCCTGATCGGTGGATTTCGCACGTTGCACCAGTGTGCCCGGTGTGCGCTCGGGCGTTTGCACATAGAACTCAAGCTCCTGGCTGATGAGCTTGCGCTCTGCTTGCAGATCCAAGAGCTTTTGGCCGGCCAGCCGCTTGACTTCAAGCGTTTGCTCCACTGCGCTTTGGCGCTCGCGGTCGTGGCTGGCCTGGTCGGGGTAGCGTGTGAGCAAGGCCTTGTCACGACGCTTTTGATCCTCTATGCGCTGGCGTTCTTCTTCCTCGACGCGGCGTTTGGCCTCCAGGGCTTGTTTGTCGCGCTCAGACAAGCGCGGACCAATGGTGTTTTTGAGCGTACCACTGGGGTTGAGCACGCGCTGCTCACGATCAAAACATTCTGGAATAGGGCGGTCTGCGGTGAGCTTTCGCCCGCTGTTGTCCACGCAGGTGTAGATATCAGCACTTTGCGCCCAGAGCGAACTGCTGCAAATTGCTGCGGCTAGCGCAGTGAGCACGGCCCAACGCAAAGGGGCAGCGCACACGTATTGGCCGTTTTTTCTTTGAGCCATCAGTCTTGCACGCCGTAGCGATCACGGTAGGCCAAAACACGCTCGTGGGCGTCGGCAAGCGCATCCGCCTGCTGCTCGGAAAGGTAGCGCATCAAGTCATCCAGGCGGGCGATGGCGCACACCTGCATGCCCAGGGTGTTTCGCACGTATTGCACGGCGCTGTGGTTAACGTCCTGCCCGTTTTCAGTGGCTTTCTCCTGCCGGTCCAGCGCGATGGCCACGGCGTGGGGCTGGGCGCCTGCGCCTTCAATCAAGGCAATCGATTCACGCACAGCGGTGCCGGCAGACATGACGTCATCCACGATTAACACGCGGCCCTTCAAGGGGGCGCCCACGAGATTGCCACCTTCACCATGGTCTTTCGCGACTTTACGGTTGTAGGCGAAAGGCACGTTTTTCCCCAGGCGAGCTAGCTCAATGCTCACTGCGGCACATAGCACAATGCCCTTGTAGGCTGGCCCAAAAATCATGTCGAACTCGATGCCACTGGCCACAATACTGCGTGCGTAGAATTGCGCCAACTGCCCTAATTTGGCACAGTCATCGAATAACCCAGCGTTAAAAAAATAGGGGCTCATGCGCCCCGCCTTGGTTTTGAATTCACCAAAGCGCAGAACGCCGCAATTCACAGCGAATTGAACAAAGTCCTGTGCTAGATGCGCGTCCTCAGCGGTTGACAGAGTGGGTGCTTGGGTTGCGCTCGACATTGAGGGATTCTTTTGTTTACTTTAACCACTTTGAACTTGAACGGCATTCGTTCGGCCATTAGCAAGGGGCTTGAGCCCTGGTTGGCTCAGACGCAAGCGGATTGTATTTGTGTTCAGGAAATCAAGGCCCAAGCCCCAGACATGGCGGGTAAGTTTGAACAGCTCGAGGGTTTGCAGGGCTATTTTCATTTTGCCGACAAAAAAGGTTACTCCGGCGTGGGTGTCTACACCCGTCATGAGCCCACCGACGTCAGGGTGGGCCTGGGTGACGCTGAAATCGATGCTGAGGGTCGTTATGTCGAGCTGCGTTTTGATCGCGGCGCGCGCAAGCGCTCCATCATCAGTTGTTATTTCCCCAGCGGCTCGTCGGGCGATGAGCGCCAGCAGGTCAAATACCGCTTTCTGGACAAAATTCATCCGCATCTGCAGGCGCTCAAAGCCGAGCGCGAATGGATTTTGTGTGGCGACATCAACATCGCGCACCAGGAAATTGACCTGAAGAACTGGAAAGGCAATTTGAAGAATTCAGGTTTTTTGCCACAAGAGCGCGCATGGATGACGCATTTGCTGGGCGACGGCTCACTCATCGATGTTTACCGGCACCTGCACCCCGATACCACGGGTGAGGCCTACACCTGGTGGAGTAACCGCGGCCAAGCCTATGCCAAGAATGTAGGCTGGCGTCTGGACTATCACCTGGCCACTGCAGCGCTGGCCAAAACCGCGTTGCGTGCTGAGGTGTACAAAGCCACGCGCTTTTCAGACCACGCACCCTTAACAGTTCACTACGACACGGTGATTTAGTCGCAGGCCTGGGCGCTCGCAGTGTGCTGCCCCAGGCACTGCGACAGTGTCTTAGCCTTTCTTGCCGATACCAGGCCCGGTTGCGCCATCAAAGCCCAGCGACGCCAGCAGCGGCAAGTCGTCTTCGGACTCGACACCCAGCGCGATGATTTGAATGCCCAGTGCGTGTGCCATTTTGCAAACGCCTTTGAGGAATTCCTGGTTGCCCGTGTT
>JAURGS010000216.1 GCA_030833685.1 Rhodoferax sp.
GTTGCAGGCGCGGTGCGCAATGCCAAGGCGGGACAAGTTCAGTTTCGCGTGGACAAAGCCGGTATCGTGCACTCCACCATTGGGCGTCGCTCCTTTGATGCTGAGCAGCTCAAAGGCAATCTGGCTGCCTTGATGGATGCGCTGAACAAGGCCAAGCCCAGCAGCAGCAAAGGTGTTTACCTGCGCAAGGTGGCGGTGTCGAGCACCATGGGTGTTGGTGTGCGCGTGGATTTGCAGTCGATTGCTGCTTGATTGAAAGTGATTTTGGGCCTCTCGCAAGAGGTGCCCGAAGGTGGTGGGCCGGTGTTTTGAAAGAAGTACCGGGCCATCCAAGACCGTTGGCGCACAGACTTCTTGCAGGGCATGTGCTTAATCGATGAAGCCAACGCAGATGGCGATTCCGCTGCCAGTGAATGAACAGATTCCTGAACAGTTGGTCGCTGACATGTGGCGTGTTCGCAGGGGGCATTTCTGATGCCAATCCGGAGCACATTTTTGAAGGAGTAGACCTTGAGTTTGAACCGCAGTGAGAAAGAAGCCGTGATCACCGACGTGACCGGCCTCGCCGCAAAAGCTCAAACGCTGGTAATGGCAGAGTACCGTGGCATCACGGTCGCTGACATGACTCAATTGCGCGTGACCGCACGTAAGCAAGGTGTGAGCCTGAGTGTGTTGAAAAACACCCTGGCCCGCCGTGCCTTGAGCGGCAGCGCATTTGAAGTTGCGTCCGACCAGATGACCGGCCCACTCATCTATGGCTTTTCTGAAGACGCTGTGGCTGCTGCGAAAGTAGTGGCTGAATTTGCGAAGACCAACGACAAGTTGGTGATTCGCGGTGGTGCGTACGGCGGCAAAGCACTGGATGCCAATGGCGTTAAACAACTTGCAAGCATTCCCTCCAAAGAGGTGTTGCTGGCGCAGTTGCTGGGCTTGATGCAATCCCCGATCTCCCGTACAGCACGTGTGCTGGCGGCGATCGCAGAGAAAAAAGGTGGCGGTGCCGAAGCGCCCGCTGAAGCTGCTGCAGCCTGATGGCGCGTCAGCGATCTGAAATCAATTTTTTAGGAATTCAAAATGGCATTCGATAAAGACGCATTTTTGACCGCGCTGGACAGCATGACGGTCATGGAACTCAACGACCTGGTGAAAGCCATCGAAGAGAAGTTTGGTGTGAGCGCTGCAGCCATGGCTGCTCCGGCCGCGGGCGGCGGTGCTGCTGGTGGCGCTGCTGCTGCCGCTGAAGAGAAGACCGAGTTCAACGTCGTTCTGCTTGAAGCTGGTGCCAACAAGGTATCGGTCATTAAGGCCGTGCGTGAGATCACTGGCCTGGGCTTGAAAGAAGCCAAGGACATGGTTGACGGTGCACCGAAGAACGTCAAGGAAGCTGCACCCAAGGCTGATGCCGAAGCTGCACTGAAGAAACTGGTTGAAGCTGGTGCCAAGGCCGAGCTCAAGTAATTAAGCCCCCAATAAGGCTGGAGTGCCCCGAAAAGGCCTCCAGCCTTTGGCGTTTTTAAAGAACGCACTGAAAAGTCATCGGTTGGATGATTTTTCAGTGTCTTCTAACCCCGACAGCAGAAGATGCCTTGGTTCGGGTTGCGTGCAATGCGCAACCGTCCGCCATTGATTGGTAGCGGCCAATCGCCAAGAAAAAAAGTCGTCCAGAGCTATACCGTAGTTCTACAGTTGCCCGGAGATTTCATGGCTTACTCATACACCGAACGCAAGCGAATTCGTAAAAATTTCGGTAGCCGCGATAGCGTGCTCGAGATTCCTTACCTGTTGCAGATGCAAAAAGACGCCTACACCGCGTTTTTGCAAGCTGATACGGCACCCAAAAAACGCACGGCCGATGGCCTGCAAGCTGCATTTGAAGCTGCGTTCCCCATCGTTTCGCACAACGGCTTTGTGGAGATGAAGTACCTCGAGTACAACTTGGCCAAGCCCGCTTTTGATGTGCGCGAGTGCCAGACCCGTGGCCTGACCTACGCCTCTGCTGTGCGCGCCAAAGTGCAGCTCATTATTTATGACCGTGAAGCGTCGACCAGCCAGAACAAGGTGGTCAAGGAAGTCAAAGAGCAAGAGGTTTACATGGGCGAAGTGCCCCTGATGACTGACAAGGGCTCATTCGTGATCAACGGTACTGAGCGCGTGATCGTCTCGCAGTTGCATCGCTCACCTGGCGTGTTCTTTGAGCATGACAAGGGCAAAACCCACAGCTCAGGCAAATTGCTGTTCTCGGCACGCATCATTCCTTACCGTGGCTCGTGGCTGGATTTCGAGTTCGACCCCAAAGACCTGCTGTATTTCCGCGTTGACCGTCGCCGCAAGATGCCAGTGACGATTTTGCTCAAGGCCATTGGCTTGACCAATGAGTCGATCCTGGCCAACTTCTTTGTCAACGACAACTTCCGACTGATGGACAGCGGCGCCCAGATGGAGTTTGTGGCTGAGCGTCTGCGTGGTGAAGTCGCACGCTTTGACATCACCGACAAGTCGGGTAACGTGATCGTTACCAAAGAAAAGCGCATCACCGCTCGCCACACCCGTGAGCTTGAGCAGTCCAAGACCACCCATATCTCTGTGCCAGAAGATTTTCTCCTGGGTCGGGTCGTTGCCCGTGACGTGGTTGACACCGAAACCGGTGAGATCCTGGCAAAAGCCAATGAAGAGCTCTCTGAGGGCTTGCTGAAGAAATTGCGCAGTGCCGGTGTGCAAGACATCGCCTGCATCTACACCAACGAGCTTGACCAAGGTTCTTACATCTCGCAGACCCTGCGTACCGATGAGACCACTGACGAGTTCGCAGCGCGCGTCGCCATCTACCGCATGATGCGCCCAGGCGAGCCGCCCACAGAAGACGCGGTCCAGGCCTTGTTCCAGCGACTGTTCTACAACCCTGACACCTACGACCTGTCGCGTGTGGGGCGCATGAAGTTCAACGCCAAGATGGGCCGCCCTGAGCTCACTGGCCCCATGGTTCTGACCAACGAAGATATTCTGGAAGTGGTCAAGATCCTGGTGGATTTGCGTAACGGCAACGGTGAGGTGGACGATATCGATCACCTGGGTAACCGTCGCGTGCGTTGCGTGGGTGAGCTGGCCGAAAACCAGTTCCGCGTTGGTTTGGCGCGAATCGAAAAAGCGGTGAAAGAACGCTTGGGCCAGGCAGAGCAAGAGCCCTTGATGCCGCATGACCTGATCAATAGCAAGCCAATTTCAGCGGCGCTGAAAGAGTTTTTCGGTGCGTCGCAGTTGTCGCAGTTCATGGACCAGACCAACCCCTTGTCTGAGATCACGCACAAGCGTCGTGTCTCAGCCCTTGGCCCAGGCGGTTTGACCCGTGAGCGCGCAGGTTTTGAGGTGCGAGACGTGCACGTGACCCATTACGGTCGCGTTTGCCCGATCGAGACACCCGAGGGCCCAAACATCGGCCTGATCAACTCGCTGGCGCTCTATGCCCGTTTGAATGAATACGGCTTTATCGAGACGCCGTATCGCCGCGTGATTGACGGCAAGCTGACCAAAGAAATCGATTACCTCTCGGCTATCGAAGAGGGCAAATTCGTGATTGCGCAGGCCAACGCCGCCCTGGATAAGGACGACCGCTTGAGCGGTGAGCTGATCTCTGCGCGTGAGGCTGGCGAGTCGATCATGGTCACGCCTGACCGAGTGCAGTACATGGATGTGTCACCCGCACAGATTGTGTCGGTGGCGGCATCTTTGGTGCCGTTCCTGGAACATGACGACGCCAACCGTGCCTTGATGGGCGCCAACATGTCGCGCCAGGCTGTGCCAGTCTTGCGGCCAGAAAAGCCGCTGGTGGGCACCGGCATTGAGCGCGTGGCAGCGATTGACTCGGGCACCGTGGTGACCGCCAACCGCGGCGGCGTGGTTGACTATGTGGACGCCACGCGCGTGGTGATCCGTGTCAACGATTCTGAGACCTTGGCTGGCGAAGTCGGCGTAGACATTTACAACCTGATCAAGTACCAGCGTTCCAACCAGAACACCAACATCAACCAGCGTCCGCTGGTCAAAGTCGGCGACCACATCGCCCGCGGCGACGTGGTGGCGGACGGCGCTTCGACCGACATGGGCGAACTGGCCCTCGGCCA
>JAURGS010000217.1 GCA_030833685.1 Rhodoferax sp.
TGCTGATAGAAGCGCGCGTCCTCGATTGCGAGCACGGCTTGCTTCATGGCTTTGGGAATATTGTCGCTCGGTGTGAGCTGGCGTCGCTCCTCACCAAACTCGCCAATCAGCGCTCCATCGGCCGCGTAAATGCGAAGCGGCAACTTAGGTTGGTAGTCCGATAGATCTGATATGTCTGGTAAATTGGGGTAGGCGACCGCCATTGCTGTTAGCAGCAGCATGCCGGCGCAAAGCACCCCAGCCACACCGATCACAGTCGCGCCGATGAGAAACCGCAGAGCCCAGTGTCGACGCTGGGGTACAGCGCCAGGCTTGTTGTTTTTTGAATTCTTGGGGGGCATTTTTAGGCGGCACTGTAACAATTTGATTATAAAAAGGTGCCAGGTGTACCCCTTGGGTGCTCACAAAGGGTTAGCATTGGTCCTGCTTAAGGTCAACAGTTGAGAACTTCTCTGGCCATCGGCGTGTAAAAATCGTCTATATTGCGAAGCTAAGTCAGACCGAAAAACGGGTGTAAGAATTTTGGTTCATCAGACTTAAGTGTCGCGGATTGACCCGCGGGGAATGATTAGGGAGATGCATTGTCATTATTCGAATCCGTGTTAAGCCGCCGACCAGCAGCGCTGCTGGGGCTTGATATCAGCTCGTCTGGGGCCAAGCTTGTCGAGTTGTCGCAGGACAAGTCGGGCAAACTGGTGCTGGAGCGCTGCGCTATGGTGTCGTTCGAGCGCGGCTGGATTGTGGATGGCAATATCGAGAAGTTCGAAGAGGTGGTGGCTGCCGTTCAAAAGGCGGTGAAAAAGAGCGGAACCAAGACCAAGAACGTGGCTTTGGCTTTGCCCCCATCGGCTGTGATCACCAAGAAAATTGTGCTCTCCGGTGAGCTTAGCGAGCGTGAACTGGAGATGCAGGTCGAAATCGAGGCCAACCAGTACATTCCGTTTCCGCTGGAAGAGGTCAGTCTTGATTTTTGCGTGGTTGGACCGAGCGCCGCGCCCGGCGATATTGAGGTGCTCATTGCGGCGTCCAGGCGTGAGAAGGTGCAGGACATCTCTGGTCTTGCCGAAGCGGTCGGACTCAAGCCTTTGGTTCTGGATGTGGAGTCTTATGCATCGCGCTTGGCTGCGAACCGCTTGATCTCCAACCGCCCAGGCAACGGTGTCGATGCAGTGGTTGCCTTGTTTGAGGTGGGCGCCATGAATACCAGCATGCAGGTCCTCTGCAACGACGAGGTGTTGTACGACCGCGACCAGGCGTTTGGCGGCGCGCAACTCACGCAGATGTTGGTGCGGCACTACGGCTTTTCCCTGGAGGAGGCTGAAAGCAAAAAACTCTCCGGCGACCTCCCCGAGGATTATGTGAGCGCGGTCCTGCAGCCATTTACCGAGAGCCTGGTGCAGGAAATTGGACGAGCGCTACAGTTTTTCTTCACCAGTACCACGCACAACAAGGTGGATTTGGTGTTGCTCGGTGGCGGTTCCGCGGCTTTGCCTGGGCTCAAGGATGCAGTGTCCCGGCAGACCGGTTTCCCCTGCGCGGTGGCTAATCCCTTCGAGGGCATGACAATCGGCTCAGACGTGCGCCAGGAGACTTTGACTTCGGAGGCGCCGTCTTACCTCACGTCCTGTGGCTTGGCGATGCGGAGGTTTTTGCAGTGATTCTGATTAACCTGCTCCCCCACCGCGAATTGGCCCGCAAGCGGCGTAAAGACCTGTTTAATGTGTCTGCCGGGCTCTTTGCGGTGTTGGGCTTGGTGATCGTTGGATTGGTGTTCCTGGTGATTCAAGCCGAGACCGACGCGCAGTTGGCGCGTAACAATTTGCTGCGCAGCGAGATCAAGGTATTTGACGGGCAGATCAAAGAAATTGCAAACCTTGAGGCGGAGATTGTCGCTTTGCAGGCTCGCCAACAAGCGGTTGAGGACTTGCAAGCGGACCGCAACGTACCCGTTCATTTGTTGTCGGAGCTCAATCGTCTGCTGCCTGACGGGGTGTACATCAAGGCGATGACGCAGAATGGTCTTGATGTTGCGGTGCAAGGTGTTGCGCAGTCTAACGAGCGCGTCTCTGAGTTGTTGCGTGACCTCAACAGTGCATCTCCCTGGTTTGCTCAGCCTCAGCTGGTTGAGATCGTCGCGGGTTCGGTGAAGTTGTCCGACCGTGATCAGCGTCGGGTCGCCAATTTCAGTATTCGGTTCAAGCTGCAGCGGCCGGCCGATGTCGAAAAGAAACTGGCAGCCCTTAGTGCAGATGGCAAGGCCAAGGCCAAAAAATAGGGTTTATCCATGGCCAAGTCGATGAACGTCAACATCAATTTCCAAGAGCTCGCGGACAATCTGTCGAGGCAGTTCAAGGAGCTTGACACCAAAGATCCATCGAGTTGGCCAGCAGCGCCAAAATATTTGCTGTTACTGGGTATCACTGTGGCCGTGGTTACAGCGCTTTGGTTTGTCTGGCTTAGCGACGTAAGAGACGGGATGGTCGCCGAGAAAAACAAAGAAAAAGGCCTGCGCGCAGAGTACGTGACGAAGCTGGGAAAATCGGTAAACCTGCCGGCGCTGAAGAAAAAGCGTGAGCAGGTTCAGCTGTATGTCAGTCAGATTGAGAAGCAGTTGCCAAGCAAATCCGAAATGGACGCGCTGCTCTCAGACATCAACCAGTCAGGCATTGGCCGCAGCCTTCAGTTTGAGCTGTTCAGGCCGGGTAGTGTTGCCGCCCGTGACTACTACGCAGAGCTACCTATCGCCGTCAGGGTTGTTGGCAAGTACCACGATATGGGTGCCTTTGTCGCTGACATTGCCAATTTGTCGCGCATCGTCACACTTCACAACTTGAGGATTACGCCCACGCGAGACAACATTTTGTCTATGGAGGCCACTGCCAAGACCTTCCGCTACCTTGATCTCAATGAGGTTCAAGCCCAGAAGTCGGCTGCCAAAGGGGGCAAGAAGTGAGTAAACGCTGGCTTCCGCTTTTGGTGGCGGTATGTGGCCTGTTGGTGCTGAGCGCTTGCGCCGATGGCAGCGACCAGGAGTTGAGCCGGTGGATGAGTCAGGAGCGTGCCAAGGCGCAACCCAAGGTCCAGCCCTTGGCTGAACCCAAGCAATTTAAGCCTGAAAACTATCTGCGTGCCTCTGAGCTAGACCCGTTCACAGAACTCAAGCTGACGCAAGCGCTCAAGCGTGAAGCGGGCAAGGCGAGTGCCAACAGCGCTTTGATTGCGCCTGAGTTGTCCCGCCGCAAAGGCCCTTTAGAGGCGTTCCCGCTTGACACCATGGCAATGGTGGGTAGCTTGGTCAAGGAGGGCAAGCCGGTGGCGTTGGTCACGGTTGGGAAGCTTCTGTATCAGGTGCGCCCGGGGGACTACCTGGGTCAGAATTACGGTAAGGTCACGGCGATCACAGAGACAAAAGTGGCGCTTAGAGAGATTGTTCAAGATGCAGCTGGTGAATGGATCGAGCGCGAAGCCAACCTGAACCTGCAGGAGAGGTCGAAATGAAGCAAATAACAGATCACCGAACGCGACCCTGGTTGGCAAGAGCCAGTATGCTGTTTTGGGTCGCCATGACTCCTCTCTTGGCTCAAGCCCAGATCGCGATTGAATCGGTGACTGGGTCCGTGCAAGGTGGCGTTGAGGTGGTGAAGATTGACCTAAGCCAGGCGCTCAGTGCGGTGCCTGCTGCGTTTGCCATCCAGTCGCCCGCACGAGTCGCGCTGGACTTTCCCGACGTCACCAGTGCCATGGGTCGCGCGACGGTTGACGTCAAGCAAGGCAATCTGAATTCTGTCAGTGTCGTGCCGGCAGGAAACCGCAGCCGTGTGGTGCTCAATCTCAAGCAATCCACCACTTACACGCTCAAGCTTCAAGGCAAGTCATTGCTGGTGACACTCGATCCGATCGCTGATACAGCTGTAGCCAGCGCTGCCGTCGCGCCGGTTTTTGCGGCAGGCCCAGCGCGAGGCTCGGCCCCGTTGCGCGACCTTGATTTCCGCCGTGGCGATGAGGGAATAGGTCGGGTGGTGGTCTCATTGGCCCGCAGCGATGTGGGCGTTGATATTCGGCAACA
>JAURGS010000218.1 GCA_030833685.1 Rhodoferax sp.
ACTTGGTTGACAGCAGTTGGCATCGACTGAGCAGCACTCTGACCCGCCTGAAATGTGGATGCGCTCACCGCGGCTCCCGGGACCACGTAGCGGGTCTCTTTGGACAGCTGCGTCAAGTCCGGTGGGACTTCCAAGGAAGGGGCCTTGGTGGCGCTTTTGTAATCGACCTTGTCGCCTTGCAGCGTGGAACAGGCTGACAGGGCGATGGTAGCGCTGAGCAAGAAGGCGGGGAGTAAGTGCTTCACAGTGGTCTTTCAATCAGGTTTGACCCGACGTTCAAGTTGATGTCAGATCAGGCCGACGGCGCGCAGCGCCGCCTCGACTTTGGGCTCGTTACTGGCAGAAAGCGGTGTCATGGGCAGGCGCAGCGTGGGGCCACATAAACCCATACGGGCAGCAGCCCATTTCACAGGAATCGGGTTGGCCTCGACAAAGAGATTCTGGTGCAGTGGCATGAGCTTGAGTTGGAGGGCCATGGCCCGCTTTGCGTCGCCAGCGATGGCAGCGTCACAAAGATCTTTCATCAGGCGTGGCGCAACGTTAGCCGTCACGCTGACATTGCCTTGCCCGCCGCACAGCATCAGCGCCACGGCAGTGGGGTCATCGCCAGAGTAGACAGCAAATTCCTGCGGTGTTTCCCGAATCAGCCATTGTGCACGGTCAATGTTGCCAGTGGCCTCTTTGATACCAACGATGCCAGGTACCTGGGCTAAGCGAAGCACGGTTTCCAGTGTCATGTCGGCAACTGTCCGTCCGGGCACGTTGTACAGCACCATCGGCAAATCCACCGCTTCGGCGATGGTTTTGAAGTGTTGGTACTGGCCTTCCTGGGTGGGTTTGTTGTAGTAGGGCACTACCTGCAGCTGGCTGTCCGCGCCAACGGTTTTGGCAAACTTGGCCAACTCGATGGCTTCTGCCGTGCTGTTGGAGCCACAGCCCGCCATGATCGGGACACGGCCTGCCGCCTGCTCAACAGAAACCCTGATGATTTCGCAATGCTCCTCGACGCTTACCGTTGGCGATTCGCCGGTGGTGCCCACCACACCGATGCAGTCTGTACCCTCGGCGATGTGCCAGTCGATCAGCTTTTTGAGGGCGGGGTAATCGACGGCGCCATCGGGTAAAAACGGAGTGATCAGGGCGACGATGCTGCCTGTCAAGCGGCGCTGGGGGTCGGTCATTGCAAACTCATTACGATTTGAAGCCCGCTATTTTAGCGACCCAAGGGGCATCGCTGCCTCTGGCTGTTGCGGTGTACGCACTCGGGCAACGATTCGTTGCACACAGCGCTGCGGCTCGGGTAAAAAGCCCTGTTCAAACGCCACGATATCCATGGACTGGCACAGCTGAATCACCTCACCTGGTTGCAGCAGGAAATCCGGATTGGAGGGCTTGCCGAAAGCCTGGTTACCTTGCATAAAGGTTTCATAAATGAGCAGGCCCTTGTCGTCAACACTGTCCACAATGGTTGGCAGCAGCGGCCTCCAGAGGTAATTGCTAACCACCACCAGATCAAAGCGTTCAACACCATTATCCGTTTGCAGGGGCCATGGGGCTGCCTCAATGTCGGCCTGAATAACCCGCCCAAATGGACTGGCGCCAGCCAGTGCGGCAGCTGAACGGTCAATGCCTGTTGGGAGCAGTCCGTGTTGCTGAAACCAAGCCATGTGGCGTCCGTGGCCACAGGCGACATCCAACATGGTTTGCCCGGCTTGGGTCAGGTGCGTCCAGCGCCGTACCCAATCAGACGGTGGCAGCTGGGCGTGGGCGTTTGCGGTTGGCGTCAAAAACAAGCCCAGATTTGATTGGCCACGTCCATCATGAATTCGGGGCGCGTGTACATGAGAAACACCAGTCCCAAGGCCAGTAAGGTGAGCGCGTACAAAAGTAAAGAACGAGTGTTTTTCATGCGGCGGCAGGTTGTGGCTGGCGGGCAATCGCCCGTTCTTTAACCGGTAGATTCACCAGCGCAGCAATCACGCCAAGCGCAATGGCGATGTACCAGACCAGGTCGTAGCTTCCGGTTTTGTCGTACAGGTAGCCCCCCAGCCAGACACCAATAAATGAGCCGATCTGGTGGCTGAAAAATACGAAGCCACCCAGCATCGATAAATGGGTTACGCCGAAAATCTGAGCGACGGCGGCATTGGTTGGCGGCACTGTGGATAGCCACAACAAGCCCATGACTGCGGAGAACACATACACACTCGTCGCCGTCAACGGTGCCCACAGAAAGATGGCAATCGTCACCGCCCTGGCAAGGTAGATGAAAGCCAAGATATTCTTCTTGGCCAGCCGCTGTCCCAGTACGCCTGAGATGTAGGTTCCGAATACATTGAACAGACCAATCAGGGCGAGCGCATAACTGGCCACTTGGGCCGACAACTGGTTGTCACGCAGGTAGCTGGGCATATGCACACCGATAAACACCACCTGAAAGCCGCAGACGAAATAGCCAGCCATGAGCAGCTGAAAGCTGCGGTAGCCGAACGCTTCTCGCAAGGCTTGAATGATGGTTTGTTCCCGTTTGGGCGCGCCGGGACCCGAGAAACTGGGCTCGCGCAGCCCACGCGCCAGGGGAATGATCAGCAGCGCGGCCAGGCCCATGCAGACCAGGGCTTCTTGCCAACCTAAGGAGCTGATCAAAAACCCTGCCGAGGGGACCATCAAAAATTGCCCAAACGAGCCAGCTGCTGCAGCCACGCCCATGGCCCAGGAGCGGCGGTCTGCGCTGATGTTGCGCCCGATCACGCCGTAAATCACGGCGTAAGTCGTGCCTGCTTGTGCAATACCCAGCATGACACCACTGGTCAGGGCAAACAGCAGGGGTGTGCTGGCGTAGGCCATGCCACCCAACCCCAAAGCGTAGAGAACACCACCGGCGATGATGACCCGGTATGCGCCGAACTTGTCTGCCACCATGCCAGAGAAAATCCCGGCAAGACCCCACACCAGGTTTTGTATCGCCATGGCGAAGGCAAAAGTCTCTCGGGTCCAGTTCTGAGCTTGTATCACTGGCTGCAGCCATAGGCCAAACGCATGTCGCGTGCCCATGGATAAGGTCACGATTAAGGCCCCGCAGATCAAAACCTGGGCAATTGGCAGTGGCTTGGCTTGACTCATGCGCTTGGGCCGAGCTGGGGTAGGCCAGCGCGGTGTGGTTGTACAGTAGGTTTTCGCAGCAGCGAGTGGGCGATTTTACGCCTGTGAATTCATACAGTTGTTGTGGGCTGGCACACTACAATCGCTCCCCATGGCAAGCAAATCCGACCCGCAATATTCGGAAGCATCCATCCGAGTTCTCAAAGGCCTGGAGCCGGTCAAGCAAAGACCGGGGATGTATACCCGCACCGATAGCCCACTGCACATTGTTCAAGAGGTCATTGACAACGCTGCCGACGAGGCTTTGGCTGGGCACGGCCGAAAAATCAAAGTCACCTTGCATACCGATGGCTCGATTAGCGTGGAAGACGACGGGCGGGGAATTCCGCACGGCATGCACCCGCTTGAAAACGCACCGGTCATGGAATTGGTTTTCACCCAGCTGCATGCCGGTGGCAAATTCGACAAAGGCAAGGGGGGCGCTTACAGCTTCTCAGGGGGCTTGCATGGTGTGGGTGTGAGTGTGACCAACGCGTTGTCCAAGCGGCTGGAGGTCAGCAGCTACCGGGACGGCCAAGTGGCCCACATGGTATTTGCCGACGGTGCCGTCCGAGAGCCCTTGAGCGTGCGCGCACTTGCGCCTGGCGAGAGAAAAAATGGAACCTCGGTGCGCTGTTGGCCCGATGGTCGCTATTTCGAGACCCTGGTGTTGCCAGCCGGCCCCCTGGTTCACCTGCTGCGATCCAAGGCGGTCTTGATGCCTGGCGTGAGCGTGACTCTGGTGCAGGAAAAGGCCAAGGAAACCCAGTCGTGGGCTTTCAAAGGAGGCTTGAGCGACTACCTGGCGCAGGCTTTGAATGGCGAGCCCCTGATTCCGATGTTCGAAGGACAGGGATTTGCCGACGCTCAGCATGACGTATTTGCCGAAGGCGAGGGTGCGACCTG
>JAURGS010000219.1 GCA_030833685.1 Rhodoferax sp.
ATAGGCCCTGGAGAGGTTTTGGACACGGGCCTCGCCGTCTTGGGGACTATCGATGCGCAGTGTTGTCTGCCAATCCGGATGCGCCTGCAACTTTTGCGCCAGTTGCTGGCGGGTGACGGACGGGGAGAGCTTGATCTCGATATGGCTGAGCTTTCCCTGCAGGTTAAAAAAGTCTTGGGCAGCGCCAATATCCATGAGCGCGGTGGCCGGCCCGGTCACGGCGACGCGCCCCGCGATCTGCAGGTCTGACAGAACAGGGCCGGCCTGCACGCGTAGGCCCGTGGTGGCGCCAGCGCCGTCTTGTTGTGTTTGCAAAAGCGCGAAGGCCGCAGGATTTAAAAAAGCTTGACCAGGTGCGAGTATTGACCCCAGTGGGCTGGCGCCGGGAGCACCCTCGGGCTGGGGGCTTAAGGCTGGCGTGATTTGCCAACTGCTGAGCAGGTCTGTGCCAAGAACAC
Source organism: Rhodoferax sp. (assembly GCA_030833685.1). Classification (GTDB taxonomy): domain Bacteria; phylum Pseudomonadota; class Gammaproteobacteria; order Burkholderiales; family Burkholderiaceae_C; genus Rhodoferax. Next base: position 459 of record JAURGS010000219.1, read on the forward strand.
GCAGCGTTTTTTTGTTCTGCTGACTCACCACATAGGTTTGCAAATCGAGCACAGGAACTGCCACGGCAACCCCTGTCGTGTTGGCTACCCGCCGGTACCATTGTTCATCGATAAAGCCCTTGTCGGCACGCAGCTGTGCGTCACTCAGTCCGCTGACATTGCGCGCAGCTTGCGCGAATTCATCCAGGGCGCTGGCGTTGATGAGGTGGACCGAAAAAGCCAGTGCAACACCTAACATCACCGCTAGCAGAGCCGAGGCGTTGCGCCATGGGTGGTGACGCAGCTCTTGCCAGGAAAATGACGTCAGCAAAGACCACATGCGTCAATTGTCCGGCATGTGTAAATTGTTGGAACTTGATTGAGGTGGTGGTGCGCTTTGCATGATGAGCTGGGCTAGGATTCGCCCTATGCGCAATCGCGTCAATTCGTCTTTAGGATAGACCCGGGACCACGCGCTTGGGGCGCAGTCGGTGCGACACCCGGATCCCCACCAAGAAAGCAAGGAGCACAGCAATGAGCGACACACCAGCACGTTGGCGATTTTTTCGGGCAGGCGGTTTTGATCAGGTTCGCCTGGAGACGGCGCAAGAGCTGGCTCAGATTGGCGAGCTGGACCAAAAACTGTGGGTCGCCCTGGCCTGCCCGGTCGCCGGCTTGGAGTTCGATCCAAAAACACTGGCTTGGATTGATAGCGACGGCGACGGCTTTGTGCGTGCGCCGGAACTCATTGAGGCGGTCAACTGGGCCTGTCAGCGCTTGCAAAACATTGATGTGCTGGCGCAGAAACTTAACGGTGTTGCGCGTTCTGCAATCCGCTCGGATGACGAACTTGGGGCGCAGATCATGGTCGCAGCGCAGGCTGTCATTTCGGCACAGTCACCGCCTGATGAGGTTCTTTCGGTCGATGCGATTGCTACAGCGATGACCATCCAACGCGACAAGGAATTGGCCGCCTGGCAGAAAGCGGGCGAAGGTGTGCGTGTGCTCCAAGAGAACACCGAGTCGGCTTATGCAGCGTTGGTGGCAGTGCGCGAGAAGATTGACGACTGGATGACACGTTGTGATTTGGCTGCGTTTGATTCCCGTGCCTGCGACCTGATGTCGGGCGCCCCGGAAGTCTGGGCGGGCCTGGCTGCCCAGTCCCTGACCGCGCAGACGGCGGGCATTGCTGAGATGCCGCTTGCGGCAATCCGTACCACCCCTGAGTTGCCACTGAGCGGGGGCTTGAACCCCGCTTGGTCTGAACGCATGGGTGATTTTCAGTCGCAGGTCCTCACGCCCTTGCTTGGCGAGCGGTCATCGTTGAGTCTCGCGGATTGGCGCGCCCTGCAGGCGCTTTGGCAGCCCTATGAAGCCTGGTTGGCGGCCAAGCCGCAGGCCAGTGAACTGCTTCAGGGACTTCAGACACTTGAAAAGTTAGCGCGTTATGTGCGCGACTTGATGGAGCTGGCAAACAACTTTGTGGCCTTCAAAAATTTTTACGCCCGCCAAGGCAAGGCTATTTTTCAAGCGGGGACGCTTTATCTCGATGGGCGCGCGTGCGAGTTGTGCCTCAGCGTTGCCGATTCGGCCAAGCATGCTGCTCTGGCCAGTCTGTCCAACATGTTCCTGGCCTATCTGGACTGCAGTCGTGGAGCGGAAAAACGCAGCATTGTTGCTGTGTTCACAGCCGGTGATGCGGATCAGCTTATGGTCGGTCGCAATGGCATTTTTTATGACCGTCAGGGGCGGGACTGGAATGCCACGATCGTCAAGATGTTGGCGCAACCCATCAGTTTGCGCCAGGCATTCTGGTCGCCTTATCAGCGCCTGGGTCGCCTGATCTCTACCCAGTTGCAGAAAATGGCCGCCACGCGTGCACAAGCGGCCGACGCTCAGCTTGCACAGGCCGCATCCATGGGTGGCACCAAAACGCCAGCGGCCAAGCCAGCCACTGCATTTGACGTGGGTAAGTTTGCCGGTATTTTTGCGGCGATCGGGCTGGCTTTGGGCGCTTTGGGTACCGCTCTTGCCGCAACCCTCAGTGGCCTGTTGAGTCTGCCTTGGTGGAAGCTGCCGCTGGTACTGGCTGCGCTGGTACTTTTGATCTCCGGCCCATCCATGGTCATGGCCTGGTTCAAGCTTCGCAGCCGTCACTTGGGGCCGATACTGGACGCCAACGGATGGGCGGTGAATGCCAGGGCACGTATCAACATCCCGTTTGGGACATCGCTGACCCAACGCGCTGTGCTGCCGGACAACGCCGAGCGCTCGCTGGTGGACCCTTATGCTGAAAAACAGCCCCCCTGGGAAATCTACGGAGGCCTGGCGGTGGTGGCGCTGGTTTTAGCGTGGTGGCTGCTGTGATAGTTCAGGCTCGCTTTGCCCCAAGGCCTATCCCGATCGCTTGAAGTTTTTCGGGTCAAGCGCACCATCCAGGGCAGGCCAGGAATTGGTGTTGCCGTGTCAATCGTGGGGCAGAGCGAAAAGGCCGTCCTCACGCAATTGCAAGATGCGATCGGCGCGTGCAGCCGCCGCTTTGGAGTGGGTGACCAGTACCAGCGATGACCCATGCTGCTTGGCTTGGTCGACCAGTGCGTCGAGCACCATATCGGCGGTGTGTGGATCGAGGTTTCCGGTGGGTTCATCGGCAAGCAGGAGAACCGGCTGGTGCACCAGCGCGCGCGCAATCGCCACCCGTTGCAGTTGCCCGCCGCTGAGCGCCTGAGGCAAACGGTCCTCAAGCCCCTGCAAGCCCACTGCACGCATCATGTCCCCAACCCTGGGCTGTGGCGCGCGCCCCAACAGCATCAAAGGCAAAGCAATATTTTGCTCAACGCTGAGATGAGGCAACACATGAAACGCTTGAAACACAAAGCCGATTTGATGCCGTCGCAGCAGCGCCAGGCCCTGATCATCAAGCAAGTTGAGATCCTGTCCCTCCAAAGTGATTTGGCCGCGATCCCAGCGGTCCAGTCCGGCCATGCAGTTCAGCAGGGTTGACTTGCCAACCCCGGATTCACCAATGATTGCCACAAACTCGCCAGCACTGACCTGCAGGTCGACGTCCTTGAAAACAGTGGTGGCTGCGTAGGATTTGGCCAGGCTTTTGATAGTCAGTCGCATACGGGCTGTGGGATCAGGCTTTGAGAACCTGGCGCAGGCGGGCAAGCGTGCGTGCCGATACCTCAGGCTGGTCAGAGGCGATGATGTCTCGGTCTGAGATGCTGCGCAACCAGGTGATTTGTCGCTTGGCCAACTGCCGGGTGGCAAACACCGCACGTTCGCGAAACTCTGTCATGCCGTAGTCGCCATCCAGCATTGACCAGGCCTGGCGGTAGCCCACGCAGCGCATGGCTGGCAGGTCTGCATGCAGGTCCGCTCTTGCGCGTAGGGTTTTGACCTCTTCGATAAAGCCCTGCGCCAGCATGGTGTCCAAGCGCCGCGCAATTCTTTCATGCAGCCAAGCGCGGTTTTGGGGCTCCAAGGACAACATCACGATCGGCGGATGTTGATCCGATGCCGTGCCTGACTGGAAGTCTGATAGCGGTCGCCCCGATGCCCGGTAGACCTCCAGCGCG
>JAURGS010000021.1 GCA_030833685.1 Rhodoferax sp.
GAACTGCAATCACCAGAGCAATGAGATGGTTCAAACCCCAAGAATCCGATAGCCAGACCCAAATGGAGATTGATGCGACGGCCAATGCGCCCAGGCCAAGCGCTAGCGCAGTTTGCAAACCAGACGATGAGACTGGATAACGTACCGGTGGCGCCTGATCCCTGGACATGGCGGCAACGCTAGAGCCTTTAGGACAGACAAGTTCGAAGCGTTAGCGCTAAACGAATTTTTTGAAAATCAAGGACCCGTTAGTCCCACCGAATCCAAAGTTGTTTTTCAACGCCACGTCGATGCGCATGTCTCGCGCTGTATTTGCGCAGTAATCAAGATCGCAGTCCGGATCTTGATTGAGCAGATTGATGGTTGGCGGCGAAACCTGGTGGTACAGGGCCAAAGCCGTCACCACCGACTCGAGACCACCTGCGCCACCGAGCAAATGCCCCGTCATCGACTTGGTTGAATTCACCACAAGCTTGTGGGCATGGTCTCCAAGCGCAGCCTTGATGGCGTTGCTTTCATTCACATCGCCCAGAGGCGTGGAAGTGCCATGCGCATTGACATAGTCCACATCGTCAGCATTAACACCGGCATTGGCCATCGCAGTCATGATTGCACGTCGGGGTCCATCCATGTTGGGCGCTGTCATGTGTCCCGCATCGGCACTCATGCCAAAGCCAGCCAATTCAGCATAAATCTTGGCCCCACGCGCGCGGGCATGCTCGTAGTCTTCCAGAACCAGGACGCCTGCCCCCTCGCCCAGAACAAAACCGTCTCTGTCCTTATCCCAAGGCCGCGATGCCGCCGTTGGATCGTCGTTGCGTGTGCTCAGGGCACGCATGGCGGCAAAACCGCCTACACCCAGGGGCGACACAGAAGCCTCTGTCCCGCCTGCAACCACCACATCAGCATCACCGTATTCGATCATGCGAGCGGCTTGCCCGACGCAATGCAAGCCAGTCGTACACGCCGTGACGATGGAGATGTTGGGACCCTTGAAACCGTGGCGAATGGACACGTGCCCAGCGACCATATTGATAATGGTAGACGGCACAAAAAAAGGCGTTATGCGTCGCGCCCCGCGCTGAAGGAAGTCGCCATGCACCTCTTCAATCATAGGCAGGCCACCAATCCCAGAGCCAATCACACAGGCAATGCGCGTCGCGCTCTCCTCGCTCAAAGCCTCCCCAGTGGGCAGGCCTGCATCCTGAATGGCCTCGGCGGCGGCGGCGATACCGTAGTGAATGAACGTATCCATGGTGCGCGCCTCTTTGGCACTCATGTACGTCTCTACATTAAAACCCTTGACCTCAGCTGCAATCTGGCAGCTGAACGTTGTTGCATCGAACTTGGTGATTCGCGCGACGCCGGATTGACCTGCCACCAGCGCGGCCCAGGTCGAGGCAACGTCATTTCCCAACGGACTAACACAGCCCAGCCCAGTTACTACCACGCGTCGACGAGCCATGATGTCTTTAAGTTAAAGGGGAATGAACAAGGCAGTCTTTCGATCCTCGACCTACGCCTCAGGGTGCAGTGCTTAATCAATGCTGCAAGAGCCAAAGCTGGCCCTCAAACCCCTGAGCGCGTAACTTGCGCCGCCTCAGGCTTTCTGATGGGACTTGGCGTAATCGATGGCGTTTTGAACAGTGGTGATTTTCTCGGCATCCTCATCCGGAATTTCAATGCCGAACTCATCCTCCAGCGCCATGACCAGCTCAACCGTGTCCAGGGAGTCAGCACCCAGATCAGCCACAAAGGCCTTCTCGTTCGTGACTTGGGACTCTTCCACACCCAGTTGCTCCGCAATGATCTTTTTAACGCGTTCTTCGATGTCGCTCATAGGTTCCCTCAAAGGGTTGTTGTAAATGAATTCAAATTTTAGCCGAGCCCTCGAGCCGACCCGTTTTTTGCCAAGCAGACGCCAGACGAACCAGTTTTTAACACAGGGCAATCCAACGACCCATGTTGCGTCGCACCATCAGGCCATGAACATCCCACCGTTCACGTGCAACTCCTGTCCTGTCACGTAAGCGGCCTGAGGCGATGCCAAGTACGCCACTGCATGCGCAACGTCCGATGGACGACCGAGCTGCCCAAGCGGAATTTGCGCTACCAGCGCCAACTGCTGTTCTTCTGACAACTGCGCCGTCATATCAGTGGCTATAAAACCAGGCGCCACACAGTTAACAGTGATGTTTCTAGAGCCAAGTTCTCGCGCCAGAGCCCGTGTCATCCCAGCAACCCCCGCTTTGGCGGCAGCGTAATTGGCCTGGCCAGCGTTGCCCGAAGCGCCCACCACCGACGTGATATTGATGATGCGGCCATAGCGCTGTTTCATCATGATGCGCATCACAGCACGGCTCATCGCGAAAACCGCTTTGAGGTTGGTGCTCAGCACCGCATCCCACTCCTCGTCTTTCATGCGCATCGCCAAGTTATCGCGGGTAATGCCAGCGTTATTCACCAGCACATGCAAACCGCCATGGGACTTGACCAGCAGATCCACCGTAGCTTGCGCTGCAGTCGCGTCGTTGACATCCAGAACAATACCCTCACAACCGGGGTAAGTCTGCAAGGATTGCGCCACTGACTGGGCCCCAGCTGGCGTAGTTGCCGTTCCGACAACTTTCAGGCCGCGTTGGGCCAACTCCAGAGCAATAGCTGCCCCGATACCTCTTGAGGCACCTGTGACCAGCGCAATCTGACCTTCAAAAACTGGGTAACTCATTTCACCTCTCCGCCAGACAGAACCGAGCGAGCCTCGCCCAGACTCAAAGGATCAAAAACCGCCAAACCGGTCAGCGCTGGATCGATGCGCTTGCACAGTCCCGACAAGACCTTGCCAGGGCCGCACTCGACCACGTATTTGGAGCCTTTTGTCACAAAAGTCTGAATGGTCTCAACCCAGCGCACAGGACCGAAGGCTTGCCTGTACAGCGCGTCACGAATACGCTCTGCATCCGTCTCGACCGCCACGTCAACGTTATTCACCAGGGGAATTTCGGGCGAACGCAGTTCAACCTGAGCCAGCTTCTCACGCAGCTTCCATGCCGCTGGGCGCATCAGGCTGGAATGAAACGGTGCCGAAACCGGCAGGGGCAACGCACGCTTGGCGCCCTGGGCCTTGACTTGTACGCATGCAGCCTCAACAGCAGCCTTGGTCCCGGCAATGACGGTTTGCATGGGGTCATTCAAGTTGACTGCCTCGACCACGTGTTCGGCACCCATCGACGCGCTGACCTCGGCACAGACCCGGTGCACGCTGGGCGCGTCCAGGCCCAGAACCGCTGCCATGGCGCCATGCCCCACCGGCACCGCTTCTTGCATGGCTTGCGCCCTGTATCGAACCAAGGGGGCGGCCTGCGACAAAGTCATGACACCTGCGGCAACCAGCGCCGAGTACTCCCCCAAGGAGTGCCCAGCAACCATCATGGGCGTCAGGCCAGTCTCGGCCATCCAAACTCGATACGCCGCAACACCAGCAACCAGCATCACGGGCTGGGTATTGGTCGTCAGCGCAAGCTCCTCTTTGGAGCCACTGGCAATCAGCGCGCCAATGTCCTGCGCCAACGCATCTGAGGCCTCGCGAACAACCTCGCGAACGGCGGGGTGATCGCCCCAGGCATCCAACATACCGACAGACTGCGACCCCTGACCTGGAAAAACGATTGAAAACTGCTGCATCACGACCCCCGGCAATCAACTGACATCGCCCGACGGAGCCGAGCGACCTCTCGCATTAAAACTTCAAAAGCACGGCGCCCCAGGCGAAGCCGCCGCCCACAGCCTCGAGCAAAACGAGTTGGTCTTTTTTCACGCTACCCGCTCGAACTGCCGCATCGAGTGCCAGCGGTACAGATGCCGCTGAGGTGTTGCCATGCTGGTCCACCGTGACGACCACCTTCTCCACTGGCACTTTGAGCTTGCGCGCTGCGCTTTGCATGATACGAATATTGGCTTGATGCGGAATCATCCAATCCACATCTTCTCCGGTTTTACCCGCCTTACTCAGTACAGCGCGAGCCGCTTCGTCGAGAACACCCACTGCGAGCTTAAAAACAGCCTGCCCATCCATGCGCAACAGCGGATCGCCCATGATGCCGCCGCCGCTGACATGGCCGGGCACACACAGAATGCCAGTGTGGCTGCCATCCGCGTGCAAATCGCAGGCCAGAATGCCCGGGGTTTCGCTGGCAATAAGCACCACAGCACCTGCACCATCGCCAAACAGAACACAGGTGGTACGGTCCTGAAAATCAAGCAACCGTGAGAAAACCTCGGCGCCAACCACCAGCGCTTTCGAAGCAGACCCGGCGCGAATCATGGCATCAGCCACCGTCAGGGCATAAATAAAACCGCTGCAAACCGCTTGCACATCAAACGCGGCACAACCGGGCGCATTCAATTTGCCTTGCAAAATACAAGCCGTCGACGGAAAAACCATATCGGGTGTCGATGTCGCGACGATGATCAAGTCCAGATCAGCTGCCGCGATGCCTGCAGCCTGCAAAGCATTTTGGGCCGCGTTCAGCGCCAAATCGCTGCTGAAAGAGCCGTCCTCGGCGAAATGCCGAGCCTTGATGCCAGTTCGCTCCACGATCCAGTCGTCACTGGTCTGCACACCACGCTCACCCAGATCTTTGACCAGCTGCGCGTTGGTGATGCGTCGGGGTGGCAAATAACTGCCTGTTCCAGCAATTCTTGAATATCTACTCATTAACCAGCTCAGGATTTCTCGCTCGCAACGACTGCTGCCTGCTCAGCAGGGCTGTGTAACAGCGGCGCAGCACGCGAGAGCTGTTGTCGAATTTTGTCTAACAAGTCGTTATGGGCCGCATCATAAGCGCGCGACAGCGCGTAAGAAAAACCAATCGCATCAGCGGAACCATGGCTCTTAAAAGCCAGGCCGCGAAGCCCCAACAAAGCCCCGCCGTTGTACACGCGATGATCCATTCTTTTCCTCAAGGCAGCGATAACGGGATAGGCCAACAGCGCGGAGATCTTGGTCAAGGGGTTACGAGAAAACTCTTTCTTCAAAAACCCAATAATCATGCCAGCCAGTCCTTCGCTGGCTTTGAGGGTAACGTTCCCAACAAAGCCGTCGCAGACGACCAAATCTGTGGTGCCTTTAAATATGTCGTTGCCTTCAACGTTACCGAAAAAGTTAACGCTGCCAGCGGCATGCGCCGCACGCAATAACTCTCCAGTCTGCTTAATCACTTCGTTGCCTTTGATCGCTTCCTCGCCGATATTGAGCAGGCCAACACTGGGACTATCCCCTCCCCCCAAAGCAGAAACCAACGCAGCACCCATGACAGCAAACTGCAGCAAGTTCTCGGCGCTGCAGTCCACATTGGCACCCATATCCAGAAGCGTGGTTCCCCGCCCTTTGGCGTTCGGAATTTGTGCGGCAATCGCCGGGCGGTCGATACCATCAAGGGTCTTGAGCACATAGCGCGCGATTGCCATTAAGGCCGCCGTATTACCGGCGGAGACAACAGCCTGCGCGGCGCCACTTTTAACCAGTTCGATCGCCACACGCATTGACGAGTCTTTTTTGCGGCGCAGCGCAACTTCCAGCGCATCGTCCATATTCACGACTTCACTGGCGGGTACAAGCTCAGCCCGCGGGTGCGAAAAGCTCTTCAGCCGATCTGGCAGCCCAACCAGGAGGAGTCGGGCCTCAGGGTGCTGGGCCAAAAAACGCTCACAAGCCGGCAGTGTGACGGATGGACCGTGGTCACCACCCATGCAGTCAACAGCAACGGTGATCATGCTCAACTCAAATCCAGCCACGCCAAAGTGACTCGTCAGTTGCGACAAAAATAAAAAGGCCCGAAGCTACTGGGAGGTAGCGCCGGGCCTCAGCGATCAACCGGGGATTCAGGCTTCGGATTTGGTCTTGGTCACTTTGCGGCCACGATAAAACCCGGTGGGACTGATGTGATGACGCAAATGGACCTCGCCAGTCGTGGGCTCCAATGCGATGCCGGGCACGCCCAACGCGTTGTGAGACCGATGCATGCCGCGCTTGGAAGGCGACTTTTTATTCTGTTGGACAGCCATGGTGGCTCCTTGAATTTAAATACCGGGCGGCGGTTTTGCTCGCCACTCAGTTTGAAACAGTGAGAACCCGCAGCCCCGCCGCGGACAAGCCCGGTATTATAGCTCAAGCCTGCGATATGGACTGCCCAGCCAAGATCAACAATCAGTGGGGTTTGCCCTGTTTCAATCCCTGCAGTGCAGCAAAGGGGCTTTGACGTTCTGGTTCCTGTACAAAATCAGCGTCAGCCACAGAAAGCGGCACCGGGTGAGGACATTGCTCGTGCCTGGGCAACAGCGGCAAATCCAAGATGACCTCATCCTCAATCAGCTGGGCCAGATCGAATTGCCGGCTGGAAACCAGCAAATCCTCGGCGCTGGCATCGTCCTGCTCTTGCGCAAGCGCTTCACTGGCCACAAAACGGAACTCACGGTTGACGTCCACAGGTGCGTGCATTTCACCCAAACAACGCTGACAGATGAGCGGAAGTCGCCCATGGATGGACAATCGCAGCCAAGCCTGAGACGGCATCTCGGCTGAACTGCGCAGACTGAACTCTGCCAACCAAACCAATTTAAGATTCTGCGCCTGCGCACCAAACTGATCCGCCAATCGAACAAAGGAACTGAGCGAGGTTTCGCCTTGCAGGCGGTCGGCACCCTCGGCGACGCGACGCACATCCAACACCGGCGGAAAATCATGTGTTGCCATGCCTTGCAGTGTAAGAGAATCGCGTCATGACAGCCACCCACACAACCCGGTTGATTCTGGCCTCAACGTCCAAGTACCGACGCGAACTGCTTGAGCGTCTGCGCGTCCCTTTCACCGCGGTGCCCCCATTGGTAGATGAGACGCCAATGCCCGGTGAAAAGCCGGCCGCCCTGGCCTGCCGCCTGGCCCTGGCCAAGGCCAATGCGGTGGCGCAGGCCTACCCAACGGCAATCGTGATCGGATCGGATCAGGTCGCCGATTTGGATGGAGAGGCCTTGGGTAAACCCGGCACGTTTGAGCGCGCGCAGGTGCAACTCGCCCGTATGAGTGGCAAGTCTGTGATCTTTCACACAGCGTTGGCTGTTGTCTGCGCCCACAAACGCTTTGAACGCACTGACCTTGCCGAAGTGAACGTGGTTTTTCGGGTGCTGACTGGTGCGCAAATTGACGCCTATCTTCATGCCGAGCAACCTTTCGACTGCGCGGGCAGTGCAAAAAGTGAAGGATTGGGAATCGCTTTGCTGGACCGCATTGATAGCGATGATCCAACGGCGCTGATTGGTCTGCCACTGATTCGCACCAGCAAATTACTGGAAGAAGCGGGATTGAAACTCTTATGAGCGCAGCAAGCAGTGGGCGTTTGCTGATCGTCCCATCACCACTGGACTTCGGCTGCGATGAACAGATCGACTTGACTGAGGTCATACCGCTTGGAACCCTGCGCCAAGCCGCTGCCCTGAAGAACTGGGTATGCGAAAACGCCAAAACTACCCGAGCGTACCTAAAACGCATTGACGCGGTCGTGCCAATGGCCTGTGCCATTCAATCGATCCAGATTACCGAGTTACCCCGTCAGGTCCACAAGTTAGGCGACCATGATGGCCAGTTCGATGCCCGGCATTTTCTGGAAGCTGCGCTCGCTGGAGAAGATATCGGACTGGTCAGTGAAGCTGGCATGCCTGCCGTCGCCGATCCTGGCTCATCTGTGGTGCGTGCAGCACACGCGCTCGGCCTGACGGTACTGCCCCTGGTCGGCCCGGTCTCCCTGCTGCTGGCCCTGGCCGCCAGCGGCCTGAATGGACAAAATTTTGCGTTTCACGGCTACCTGCCTACAGACGGTGCGGCCCGGGCGCAACGACTCAAACAATTGGAGAGCGATGCCCTGCAAAGGGGGCAAACGAGTCTCTTTATCGAGACCCCTTACCGCAACTTGGCCACCTACCAGGCCGCAATCGACACCTTAAAACCGACCACGAGGCTGAGCATCAGCTCCGGTCTGACCTTGAGCACCGGCAAAAGCCTAACGCTCACCGTTTCACAATGGCGCCAGCGCCCAGTACCGGTTGGTGGGCGAACACCAGCGATCTTCGGTGTGGGCCGTTGACAACCGCGCGTGGCCTGGCAGGCTATCTAAAGCTCTGACCCCAGCGAAGGCTCTGGATTGCACCAGCGCCGAGTGCCGCACCAAAGCGCTTGACCAGACGCTCAGCGACGTTCTCACGGCGGGTGTAGTCCACGATTTCATCGGCGCCGACAACTTCTCGTGCAACAAAGTCCAGGCTGCCGAGCTGATCGGCCAAACCCATTCGCACAGCCTGCGCACCCGTCCAGAACAGGCCGCTAAAAGTCTGGGGTGTCTCGCGCAAGCGCTCGCCACGCCCCAGTTTGACCACCTCAATAAACTGCTCGTGAATCTGGTTCAACATGGATTGGGCATACTGGCGCTGCACGGGCGTCTGTGGGCTAAAGGGATCCATGAAGCCTTTGTTCTCACCCGCGGTCATCAGGCGCCGCTCCACGCCAAGCTTGTCCATCAGGCCAGTAAAGCCAAAGCCATCCATCAACACGCCAATGCTGCCCACGATGCTGGCCTTGTCAACAAAAATTTTGTCAGCTGAGACCGCGATGTAATAGGCCGCAGAGGCACAGGCCTCTTCCACCACGGCGTAGACCGGCTTGCGATGCATGGCCTTGAGCCGCCGTATTTCATCATTGACGATACCCGCCTGGACCGGACTGCCGCCTGGAGAATTGATCAACAGCACAACCGCTTTGGCGCCCGGGTCCTCAAAAGCCTCGCGCACAGCCGCCACCAAAAGATCAGAGCTGGCCTCAGAACCCGAGGCAATCTCACCGCGAATCTCAACAACTGCTGTGTGGGGCTCGCTGATGGCAGCCTCGCTACCCGCACGGTAAAAAATCATCCAGGCCAGCGCCATCAAAAAACCCAGCCAAGTAAGCCGTATGCCGTTGCGCCAGCGCCGAGCGACCCTTTGTTCCTTCAGCGTCTCGAACGCCAGCCGCTCCAGCACGGCCCGCTCCCAAGGCTGTGGCTGGTTCGGGGGAGGTGGCGTCGAGCCTACAGGCTCAGATGTTTCGGGCTCAGTCATATGGCTAAAAAACAGTTTGAACAGCCGAAGAAGTATGCCAGTAGACCTTGCCACCCTCTTCGCTCATGGGTATTTTGACCAGGGCCCCACCGCAGGGTCCCGACACACATACACCTGTTGCCGGGTCGTAGAGCGCGGCGTGCGTAGAGCAGATCAGCCACCGTCCCGAGCCGTCAAAAAAACGGTTGGCCTGAAAGTCCATCTCCATGGGCAGGTGCACACATCGATTTAAATAGCCATGCACCTGACCTTGAAAACGAACCGCAAACGCGTTCAAGACCTCGCCCCTGTACAAAACCTCAAAGGGTACCGCCAGGCCGCTCTCGACCAAGGCGCTGGTCTCGCATAAGAAGACTGGCTCCTCATCGCCTCGCTTAAGCGTATCAAGCATGGCGTCGCATCCATTCATGCAACTCGGCGACGCTGTGGGCCACATAGCGTGGAGACAGCTCTGCAAAAGCCTGCGGCTCATGCGCCCCGTAGCTGACTGCCACACTCGGGCACCCCGCTCGCTTGGCCATTAACAGGTCATGGGTGGTATCCCCAATCATCAAGGTTCGAGCCGGTGCCACGTCAAGCTCCTGCATGAGTTCATGCAACATCAACGGGTCGGGCTTGCCTGCCGTCTCATCGGCTGTTCTCGAGGAATCAAACACACCGGCCAAAGTCTGGGTTGCCAGAGCCGCATCCAAGCCTCGGCGGCTCTTGCCCGTTGCAACCGCGAGCAGGTAACCCTTTTCCTTCAGATCCGCTAGCAAGGCAAGCGCGCCCTCAAACATCGATATGTCGTGCTGGGCGGCAAAATAATGATGCCGATACCGATCACCCAGCGCCGCGTGCAGGTGTTCTGGAACATCGGGCGCCGCGTGCGCCAGGGCCTGCTTGAGGCCCATGCCAATGACATACGATGCCTGCGCCAATGTGGGCTCCGTGCCGCCCACGTCGCGAACAGCGGCCTGAATGCTGCGGGCGATGATTGCCGTGGAATCAAATAAGGTGCCATCCCAATCGAAAGCAATCAGGTCGAATTGACGTTTCATGGTAACTGCGGGGCAACTAGCGCCCAGTCCGAAAAAGCCTCCAGCTCTGCTGGGAGATCTGATGTGAAAGTCTGCCTGTCGCCCGTGCTGGGGTGATTCAATTCCAGACGCCAGGCGTGCAGAAACATGCGCTTAAGCGCGGGCACGGCGCGTCTTGCCAACTGTTTATTCAATTCGAAATCACCGTATTTTTCATCGCCCAAAATGGGGTGTCCCTCACTGCACAAATGAACCCGTATCTGATGCGTTCGGCCGGTCTTGATGGTGACCTCCAGCAAAGAGCAACTGGTGCCAGTGGACTGAACCCGCACCAAACTGACGGCACTCAGCCCATCAGAGTCATCTTTACCCACCACCCGGACACGCCGCTCGCCGGGCTGGTCGCCATCACCAGGGCTTAAAAATTTATGCAATGGCTTGTCAATCACCTTGCGTGTGACAGGCCAAGCACCCTTGACCAAAGCCAGATAGGTCTTACCCGTCTGGCGCGATCGCAACTGGTCCTGTAAATTCTTCAGGACACTGCGCTTTTTTGCCACCATGAGTAAACCGCTGGTGCCGCGGTCAAGGCGGTGCACCAGTTCCAGAAACTTGGCCTCAGGCCGGGCCATGCGCAGTTGCTCAATCACACCAAAACTCACACCCGAGCCACCATGAACCGCCAAACCACTGGGCTTGTCTATCACCAAAAAACCGTCGTCTTCAAAAACTATAGGCAAACTGAAACCCACTGAGTTGTGCGCACCGTGGCGCATCTGCTCAGACTTGATTTCGGACTGCTGCGACACCCTCACAGGAGGAATACGCACCGACTGTCCCCTCACCAGACGCGTATCAGCCTTGACCCGCCCTTTGTCCACGCGGACCTGCCCTGCACGAATCAAGCGGTAGATATGGGTTTTGGGGACGCCTTTGAGGCGCCGAATCAAAAAATTGTCAACACGCTGCCCAGAGTCATTCTCATCAACAAGAATCGTCTGGACTTTCACGCTGTCCGGTGAGGGTTTGACATCTATAATCCGATTCACCAGCGACGCGATTGATTGATAAATGAAGACGGCGTGAGTAACGCCCAAGTGTTTCCGAATTTTAGGGCACACTGCGCTTCGCTCGCTGGGTATGTCGGTACGGTCGCCACACCCCATTCGTCGCATGCGGCTATTGCGCATGCCGGTTAAAGGATGTTGCGGGCAAGACGACGCCATGAAACACTGAAACGGAATACCTAGAAACTCGCAGGCCTAGCCTGTGAGCGGATCGAAGCAATGATGTTGGTTTGGTTTTACTTGTTATCACCCATCTGTATGGGGCTTGGCTATTGGACCCAAGAATCCCAGACAAAGCGGCGGAACACTTTTGTTCCCGCCAAGCAGATGGCTGCGCGCAAACCACCAATGTTTTTCTTATCGCCGACGTCCCGCGCCCTTGACCCGGTCTGATTACTGACCGGATCGCTTCGGCAATTCCCCTCGTTTCATCGCGCCTGTTCACGTACTCATCGCTCGTATAGAGCTGTGTTGGTATTTGATTGTGACGAAGGACTGCACCCATGAAACGGATGTTGATCAACGCAACCCAAGCTGAAGAAAGACGCTTGGCAGTTGTGGACGGGCAAAAATTGCTCGACTATGAAATTGAAATCGAAGGTCGGGAACAACGAAAAGGAAACATTTATAAAGCTGTTGTTACCCGGGTAGAGCCCTCGCTGGAGGCTTGTTTTGTTGACTATGGTGAAGAACGGCACGGTTTTTTGCCGTTCAAGGAGATTTCCAAACAGTATTTTGCCGCCGGTGTCGCTGTCAGTCAGGCTCGGATTCAAGACGTCATCAAAGAGGGACAGGAGCTTTTCGTTCAGGTTGAGAAAGAGGAGCGTGGCAACAAAGGTGCTGCGCTGACCACCTTCATTTCTTTGGCAGGACGCTACGTGGTCCTGATGCCTAACAACCCGCGTGGGGGCGGCGTCTCCAGACGCATTGAAGGCGAGGATCGCGCAGAGCTCAAAGAGGCCCTCGATCAGCTCGAATACCCCAACGGCATGAGCATCATTGCCCGCACCGCGGGCATCGGACGCAGTGCGCCTGAGCTTCAGTGGGACTTGAACTACCTGCTCAAACTGTGGGAAGCCATCGACGGCGCTGGCAAAAGCGGCAAAGGCGCTTTCCTGATTTACCAGGAGTCCAGCCTTGTCATCCGGGCAATTCGCGATTACTTCAATCACGATATTGGCGACATCCTGATCGACACCGATGATGTGTACGAACAGGCTCAACAGTTCATGGCGCACGTCATGCCTGAGCACGCCAGCCGCGTCAAACGTTACCGTGACGATGCGCCGCTTTTTTCGCGGTTTCAAATCGAACACCAGATTGAGACTGCGTACGCCCGCACCGTGCCGCTGCCAAGCGGTGGCGCGATCGTGATCGACCACACCGAGGCTCTGGTCTCCGTGGACGTGAATTCCGCGCGTGCAATCAAAGGCGGCGACATCGAAGAAACTGCCACCCGCACCAACCTGGAGGCTGCCGATGAAGTAGCCCGGCAGATGCGCCTTCGTGACCTCGGCGGCCTGATCGTGATCGACTTCATCGACATGGAAGAAAGCCGCAATCGCCGCGACGTAGAAAACCGACTGCGCGATGCCCTGCGCCAGGACCGCGCCCGCGTTCAATTCGGTAGCATCAGCAAATTCGGCCTAATGGAAATGAGCCGCCAGCGGCTCAAGCCTGCCTTATCTGAAGGCGCATCCATTCCTTGCCCCCGCTGTGGTGGCTCGGGCCATGTCCGCGACACCGAATCCAGCGCGCTTCAGATCTTGCGCATGATCCAGGAGGAGTCGCTCAAAGAAAACACCGCAACCGTGCTGTGCCAGGTGCCCGTGGAGGTCGCCTCTTTTCTGCTCAATGAAAAGCGCACGGAGATTGCCAAGATCGAGATCAAACAGCGCATCAATGTGTTGATCGTTCCCCTGAAGTCGCTTGAAACGCCAAATTACAAGCTCGAGCGCCTCAAGCACGACGACGCTCGCCTAGACCACATGGGCGTAAGCTACAAAATGGGTCAGGAAGCGGAAGAAACCACTGCTGTGACGCGTCGCTCTCAGGAGCCCACGAACCGCCAGACACCTGTGATCAAGGGCGTCTTACCTGATGCACCGGCCCCCGCAGCACCTTCGGCCGCGCCACAGGCGGTCCCTCATGCAACGCCACTCGAAGCCGTAACTGCGCCCAAAGAAGCAGGCGGATTCATGGGATGGATCAAAAGCCTGTTCGGCTCTGGCAACGCAGAAGCGGTCCCCCCCGCGCAGCCGCCAAAAGGCGCGCCGTCTGGCGAGAGCGAA
This sequence comes from Rhodoferax sp., assembly GCA_030833685.1. Lineage (GTDB taxonomy): Bacteria > Pseudomonadota > Gammaproteobacteria > Burkholderiales > Burkholderiaceae_C > Rhodoferax. The sequence continues at coordinate 13,522 of JAURGS010000021.1, forward strand.
CGTGGCCCGCGACGTGGCCGGCAGCGCGGCGAACAGCGTACCCAGCGAGGCGATCGCGGCGAGGACGATCGCGGCGCGCGAGGCGATAGCTCCAGTCGCAACGCCCAAGGAAAATCTGAAGGTCGAAACGAAAACCGCCGCTCGCGTGGTGGCCGTGGTGACCGATCTGGGCGCACGTACAGCGAGGAGAAAGTCCTTGCCGCTGACTCTTCTCAAGAACGCGACCAGTTGCCTGCAGCAACTACAGAAGCTCAAATCAGCGGATCAGAGGGCCAAAGTTCAAACCGCGGTGAGCGTGGCGCACGTCGTTCTGAGCGCCAGGGCGCAAGGCCAGATGGCGAACTGCGAGGCTCGCGTGGCAAACGCGGTAGCGAAGACCTCACTGCCGCAAGTCCAGACGACGTCTCAGAGCAAGGTGGTGTACCGGCAAACCCAGAGGGCTCACCGCCGACCAATGGGGGTGGCACGCGTGAGCGTCGGCCACGCGATCGCTACGGTCGCGATCGCCGACCGCGCCAGGCTGAAGCCACAGCGTTGGAAGTCACCAGCGAAGCGTCGTTCACCCCGGCGAGCACGCCAGCGGACACTCAGGACGAGGCCAGCCCACGCAGGTCCTACTTTGACCTTGCTGCGCAGGCGCCAAACGGCGCTGAACACCCACAGCAAACACAGGCCAGCGAAGTCGCACATGCACACCAGAGGACAGTGACCGTCAGCAGCGCTGAGGCGGCACAGACTCCTGCGGAAAAGGCCAAGCCGCAGGCATTCATGCCATCTATCGCAGCCTATCACCTGCCCCACCAGGAGCTTGAACTTCTGGCCACCTCGGCTGGTTTGATTTGGGTGAACTCTGATGCTCAGAGGGTTGCTCAGGCGCAGGCCGCTATCCAGGCTGAACCCAAGGCCATCCACAGTCCCCGTGAGCGGCGCGAGCCTGCACCAGCGGATGACAGGCCGTTGATCTTGGTTGAAACACGACGTGACTTAAGCCAAGTGCGTCTGCCCTTCGAGCAATCAGCCAATCCCTGATTCGGGACGCTGACAAAGCAAAAAAGGCGCCTCGGCGCCTTTTTTGTCTTTAAGGCCCTGGTTTGTCTGCGGCGACAGCTTGCCACCGATCGGCCACCCCAAGCCCAAATGCAGTTTGCAGGGCTTGGGTCGCTCGCTCAGCGTCCCCTTGTTTTTGGGCCAGCTCGGCGAGTGCTTGCCAGCCACGTACCTTTAAAGCTGTGTCAGTCAGCCTGGGCAAGGACCGCTCCAACATCTGTTGAGCCTTACCCCACAAGGTGCTGTAAAAACACGCCATCGCGGTCAGATAGGCAATGCGCGGATCCGCCGGCCAGCGCTTGTGCGCGCCCTCCAGTTGCGACAGCCAATCGGCCAGTGCCTGTGCATGAGATAAAGCAGCGTCAATCGCCTGGGCCAACTGGGCCTTGTGCGAGTCTTCCAGCGTTGCCGGATTACCACTCCAACGCAGCCACAAAGGCGCAAGCCAGCTCAGCGCTTTTTCCCCATCACCCCCCAGGGCCAGCCAGCGCGATGCGGCCCGACAAGGGATCTGTGGCATGGCGGTTTCTGCCTCATTCAGCTCAGCCCAAATCTGCAGCAGGGCATCCTTGTCGTGACACGCGTCGATGGACTCCAAAACCAAGGCTTGAATCAAACTACGGGCTTGAAGCGACGTAAATGCCTTATGTTTCGATAGCAAGCGCGCGGTTTCCAGCGCTTGAATACTCCTGGACGACTCACGATCGAGCTTCAAGCGCAGGCGAAGCGCCGCCGTGCGACGGGAAGCGCCCGAGCTCAGTTGATCCAACCAGCCTCTTGCCGCCGGCAGATCGCGCGCACTCAAGGCCCAATTTGCGGCTCGCAGTAAAACGGCCTCCTGCCCATCGTCGATCCGCAGCTTCTGCGCCAGCGCCAGTGCGCCTTGAACGTGGGCATCGCGCTCAGTGTCGTCACGCAGAGCGTGTGCGCTGTGGGCTGCCAACAGGTGAGCAAGCAGTCGCATGTGGGCACTCTGTGTATCGCCTGGTCGAATCGCACTCAAGTTAGCCTCGCTGGTCAGCGCAGCCAAGGCAGATCGCCGCGCCCTTGTGAATCGCCCTGCCTGCAATTGAATGAGTCCATTCATCAGGCTCGATCGCAGGGCTGTTTCATGACGAACCGCCCGCCAGTCGCGAGCCCGCTCTGGCAGTGCCAGAAGGGCGAGAACAGCTCTTGCTGCCAAATAGATCAAACCAAAGAGTCCGAACAAGGTCACCAAAACCAAATTCAAGGACATGTCGATGCGATACGGCGGATAAAAAATGCTCACCGTACCATCGTTGGTGCTGGCAAAAAGCGCCAGGGCGCTGGCTGCGCCAAACAAACTGATTAGCCAAAAGGTGATGCGCATGTTCAACGGGCCGCGGTCGCACCAGCCAGAACTGTGAGCGTCGCGTCGATCCGGGGAACTTCGAGCTCGCGCAACTGGCTTTGAACCAGTTTCAACAGGCTCAAAGTGCCCTTGCCGAAATCAGAGCCAATCTCAAAATACTGACGGATCATGTCCTGCGCGAGCTCAATCTCTGTGCGTGCCTGATCCCCCTGGCGAGACAGCAGCGCCATGCGCGCGCCCAGCAGCTTGAGCTTTAGGTTTTCACGCAAGAAGAAACCTTGATCGGGCGACATCAGCGCAGCCTCAGGGGACTCGATTCGACTCACACGAACCAGCCCCTCGATATCCCGAAGCACCACCTGCAACCAATCGGACCAACCCGTCGGTGGCGCAGTTGTGGGCGCTGGGGCGGGCTTTTTCAAATTGGGCTTCTTGGCCACAGCGTTCGCCAACTCCAGTTGATCCGCGCGTCGAATCAGGTCTTCGATCTTTAACAGGACAGCCGGGGTGTCGCTTAAAGCGACAGCTTTGATTTTTTCCAGGTCACGGCTAATGGCGCGCTGCAAGGGAGCCAAACTTGGCTGCGCAGCGCGGGTGATGCGTTGCTCGGCATTTTTGAGCGCTGTGATCAGAGGCGACACGCTACCTGTCAGCTGCGCCTGCTGTTGCGCCAGACGCAAACTGGCCTCAATTTCGACGACCAGGTTGTCATCCCGAGAACGGGCCAAACTGCGCATCAATTCATCAAACTGACTGCGCTGCAAAGACAACTCGGCAACCCGTACCTCTTGCAGGGCAACACGTGCAGTAGCGTCCTGTACCAGCGTCTGCGCCTGTGCTGCAAGTGCCCGGGCCTCGCTCGACAGGGTAAGACTGCGCGCGCTCTGCTGCGCGAGCTGCTCCTGCATGCTGCTGACCTTCTGCCACAACAAGCCCACAGCGGCCAGGCCCGCCGCACCCAGCAGTACTGCGATGAGCCAAGGACCTCTGCTCTGCGCCGCTTTGCCGGATGATTCGGCAGGTGATCGAATAGGGCTGACCTCGGTTGTGCCAGCGTGGGGCTCGTCTTCTGAACTCATTCCAGGGATTTTATAGAGGCGGTCACTGCCGACAGCCTTGGAGGGGATAGGCTGACCTCCCGAAATCCCAGCCCCTGCGCAACCTTGGCAACGCGTGGATGAGTGCAAATCGCTCGCACCCGGGCCCAGCTTTGATTTGGCATCAGCTGGGCCAAATTCTCCAGTGCCCGGCTGCTGCTGAACACCCAAATAGAGGCATCTCCACACGCCGTCTGCGCCTGTCGTCTTTGATCGGCCGACCAATTCGGCGTCATCCGCTCATAGGCAACCAGGTACTCAACCAGGCCGCCCGAGGCCCTTACCTGTTCGGCCAACCATTCGCGCCCGCTACCCAATGAGCCATCCTTAGCCACCATCTCCGATTCCAAATCCCGGTCATCGCCTCTGACAATCAGCACCTCGTCGCCTGGGCTGACTTGATGTCGCACGCGCGCCCACAACGCTTCGGAGTCGTACTGCACAGCGTGTGCATCCGGTGCGTCAATCAATGAGTCGGGGAAGCCAGCGTGCAGCAAACGGGCGCGAGTCCCAAGCCCTGTGCACCAAAGTCGCGGTGCGCTATCACCTTTTTCTGCATGCTGACGCACCGCAGTAGGCCCCAATCCACCGGTAATCGCATCGACTGCTGCCGCGCTGACAAACATGATGGCCTGTTTAGACAACGCTGCAGACCAAGTCGCTTCGAGCAGGCGCCGGTCAGCGGCGAAGCGGATATCGATCAAAGGCAGCACCATTGCCGTCAAACCGGCTTGCTCAAAGGCTTGCGCCCACTGCGTGGCCTGAGGTTGAGGCCTGGTGACGATCACGCGCGCCATCGGCATGCCTCAGTGCGCGCTTGGCCCCGGATCCGCCACTCCGCCCTGGGCCACAATGGTTTGCCGCAACTCATGCGCCAGGCTTTCCCCGAGTTGGTTAGCATCCTCCAGACTTTGCACTGGGCCCCGCCGAGACACCTTGACAAGTGGCGCTCGACCCTCGATATCACCCCAGGCTGCATCCAATACCATGATTGAAGCCTGCATCTGTGCATAGGCTGCCAGCGGCATTGAACAACTCCCGCCCATCACGCGACTGACGGCTCGCTCAGCTGTCACACGCAGCCAAGTCTGGTGATCTGCCAGGGGCATCAGCAGTTCGCGCAAGTCCTGCCGATCCGATCGTATTTCAATGCCCAATGCACCCTGACCAGCGGCCGGTAGCATGTCGGTGGGCTCGAAAGCGACTCGAATGCGCGAGTCCAAACCCAGGCGTTTCAATCCGGCTGCAGCCAAAACGATGCCGTCGTAGGCACCACTGTCGAGCTTGCGCAAGCGGGTATCCAAATTGCCGCGCAGTGGCTCGACCCGAAGATCAGGCCTCAAGTTGCCCAAAAGCGCCGCCCTGCGTAAGCTAGATGAGCCCAACAAAGCGCCGCTTGGCAAATCTTCCAAGCACGCGTAGCGATTGGATACAAAGGCATCCCGGGGGTCCTCTCGGGCCATCACGCAGGCCAACTCAAAACCCTCAGGCAATGCCATGGGCACATCTTTTAGCGAGTGCACAGCGAGATCAGCGCGACCGTCCTCCAGCGCCAACTCAAGCTCCTTGACGAACAGGCCTTTGCCACCGACCTTGCTCAGACTGCGGTCCAAAATCTGGTCCCCCAGCGTCGTCATACCCAAGAGCTGCACCTGATGACCCAACGCCTGCAGGCGCTCGCGCACATGTTCAGCCTGCCAGAGCGCCAGACGGCTCTCTCGCGTTGCGATTTTGATTTCCAAACCTTTACCCCTGCCCACGACCACAGGCGCACACGACCCGGGTCAAAATTGTCATCAGGGGATGCTAGCACGCAGCCCTTGACCATCGCCTGTGGGCATCCTCGTGTTGACAGTCGCCCTGCGTGCCCTTTGCGTCA
>JAURGS010000220.1 GCA_030833685.1 Rhodoferax sp.
TGGGCGCAAAGCTTTGCACCTGACTGTCGACCAGGCGAGCGGTGGCGCATCCGCTGATGACAAGCACTGCGGCGACCAGCGCGCACCAGAGCTTCATGGGTCAGGCGATCGGCGTGATCAGACCGAGTCCCGGGATCGTGGGCTTGGGGATGGGCTCTGGGTCAAACGCCTTATCGCCGTCCTCGCTGGCCTGGCCGCTGGCCTGGATGCCTTTGAAATCGTAATGCTTGGGGTCCATCAGGTGAGAGGGCGTGATATTTTGAAGCGCCGTGAGCATGGTCTCTGTGCGCCCCGGGTACTGGCGCTCCCAGGCATTGACCATGCGTTTGACTTCCTGACGTTGTAGGTTCTCCTGACTTCCGCACAAGGTGCAGGGGATGATTGGAAACTCGCGGTGCTGCGCCCAGCGTGTCAGGTCTTTTTCACTGACGTAAGCCAGGGGGCGAATCACCATGTGGTGGCCATCATCGCTGACCAGCTTTGGTGGCATGCCTTTGAGCTTACCGCCAAAGAACATGTTCAGGAAAAACGTATGCAGCATGTCATCGCGGTGGTGACCGAGCGCGATTTTGGTGATTTTGAGTTGGTCGGCCACGCTGTACAAAATACCCCGGCGCAGGCGACTGCACAGGCTGCACATGGTCTTGCCCTCGGGTACCACTTTTTTGACGATGCTGTAGGTGTCCTGGGTTTCAATGTGGTACTCGATGCCCAGTTGGGAGAGGTAATTGGGTAAAACCTCTACTGGAAAACCAGGCTGTTTCTGGTCCAGATTGACAGCCACAATTTCAAAATTGATCGGTGCCCGGCGCTGCAGCTTGAGCAGGATATCGAGCAGGCCGTAACTGTCTTTGCCGCCACTGACACAAACCATCACGCGGTCACCTTCTTCAATCATGTTGAAGTCGACAATGGCCTTGCTCACCAGCCGGCATAAACGCTTTTCCAGTTTGTGCGTTTCGCGCTGGATTTTCAGCCGGTTGCTGGGTGCGGATGCGGCCTCTGGCTCGGACTCGGGCCACATGGCGGTTTCGTGTGGGGCATTCATGCAGGTATTTTAGTTTTGCCCTTGAATTGGCTAAAACGGGTCAGGGGCTTGCGACCAACGCTTTTCAATCCTGCCACTGACCGGTTTCCATGTGAATGGCGACCTCGCAGTCATCAAAGATCTCTAATTTGGCGATACGCACCCGCACGCCCAGCACTTGGGGCAAGGAAAGCAGCCGATGGGCGAGCCTGCCGATGAGCGTTTCCAGCAAGTTGACGTGCTCCTTGGTGCATTCATCGATGATGATGCTGCGCACTTTGCGGTAGTCCAGAACGTGGTGAATGTCGTCGTCCTGGGGGAGCAGGGGCTGCTGGCCCAGATTGAGCTCTGCATCAACCTGGATGGGCTGCGGCGTTGATTTTTCATGCTCCAAAATCCCCAGATTCGCATTGAAACGCAGGCCGGTCAAGGTCAGGGTTTGCCGGCCAGATGTGGGGCGAGCTTGGCTGGGCGTCATGGATTAATGGCGGCAAAAAAAAGGAATTTCAGGCGCTTAAAGCATCGAGAAATCGCGGTCGAACTTCATCAAATGCTGCCCGCCGTCGACCAGGATCGTGGTGCCGGTTACACCGCTGTTGGTGATCGCGAAGGCCACGGCCTGGGTGATGTTGTCTGCCGTGGACGATCGACCCAAAGGTGAGAGCTTGTGCATGGCTTGAAACTTTTCAGGCGTAAGCATCGTGCTGGTCAGTGTCAGGCCTGGTGCCACGCCCACCACGCGCAGTCGCGGTGCCAGCGCCTGCGCCAGCATGGTGTTGGCACTTTCCAAAGCAGCCTTGGACAAGGTGTAGCTGAAAAAGTCAGGGTTGGGATTCCACAGCTTTTGATCCAGCAGGTTCACCACCACGCCCTGAGCCCCCTCGCGCTCTGACACATGGTCGTGCAAGGCGGCGCTGAGGATCACTGCAGCACCTGCGTTGGCGCGCATGTGCTTGTCCATGGCCTCGAATGAAAAGCCTTTGGCATCGTCGAATTCAAAGGTCGAAGCGCTGTTAACCACGGCATCCACCTGGCCAAATGCTTTGACCACCTGCGGCAATAGTTGGCGCACAGCGGACTCATTTGAGAGATTGGCTCGAAAGGCCTGGCTTTGCCCGGCCAGCTTCTGGCAGTCTGCAACCGTCTGGCGAGCGTCTTCCACAGAGTCCCGGTAGTGAACCGCCACGCGCCAACCCAAGCCCGCCAGTTTGAGCGCAATTTCTCGCCCTAGCCTTTTGGCAGCCCCTGTGATCAGGACTGTGGGCTGGTGAGGCGCGTTTCCCTTGTTCGTGGATGGGCTCGACATTCAAGGACAATTCATGTCATGACAATGCACGCGAGTGTAACGAGCGGCTTGGGTGAAAAAATTGCCCAGTCGATACACGCCCAGGGTGGCTGGATTGGCTTTGACGACTTCATGGCGCAGGCGCTGTACACGCCGCAATCGGGTTACTACGCTCGCCAGACGCAGAAGTTTGGTTGGATGGCGCCAGGCAGCGGCCGCCTGTCGGGAGGAGACTTTGTGACGGCTCCGGAGTTGTCGCCATTATTTGGGAGAACCTTGGCGCGCCAAGTGGCCGAGGCATTGACGCAGACTGATACCGACTGCGTTTGGGAATTTGGTGCGGGCACGGGGCAGATGGCCTTGCAGATCTTGCAGGGCCTGCAGGCGTTAGGGCACGCTTTGCCGCGCTATCGGGTGGTGGAGTTGTCTGCCGCTTTGCGCGCGTTGCAGCAAAAGACCCTCGCTGCATTTGTGGACCGTGTTGATTGGGTGGATAGCCTGCCAGAGCGTATGCAAGGGGTGGTGCTGGGCAATGAGCTGATCGACGCCATGCCGGTCAAACTCTTAAATCGCGTTGACGGTGTTTGGCATGAGCGCGGTGTCAGTCTGGGTGTGCCAGATCCATCGTCGAGGGCGCCTCTGGTGTGGCAAGACCGACCCACAGCGCTTCGTCCACCTTTTGCTGTTGCAGGCGAACATGACTATCTCACCGAGATCCATGAGCAGGGTGAGGCGTTTGTTCGGACGCTGGGCGAAAAATTGCTCAAAGGCGCTGTTTTTTTGATCGACTATGGATTTCCCGAGGCCCAGTACTACCACCCGCAGCGCCACATGGGCACGCTCATGTGTCACCACTTGCATCGTGCTGACACCGACCCGCTAAGCCTGGTGGGTGAGAAGGACATCACGGCCCATGTCAACTTCACAGGCTTGGCTCTGGCGGGTCAGGAGGTCGGCCTAGAGGTTTTGGGCTACTGCAACCAGGCCCACTTTTTGATCAACTGCGGTTTTGCGCAGGAGCTATCGCAGTTGGATCAGGCCGGCCGGGTGATGGCGCAGCGGCTGATCATGGAACATGAAATGGGTGAACTCTTTAAATGCATGGCTTGGGTCAAGGGGCCCGCATGGCATGCCATGGGTTTTTCACACGGTGACAAGACCCACACACTTTGAGCAGGTGATTTCAAATGATTCGTTGGCTGATTGTGGTGTTTTTAGCCCTGGTGCTGATCAATGGTTTGACGCCGTGGCTGCAAAAAATGGGCTTCGGTCGCCTGCCCGGGGACATTCGCTTCAAGATTTTTGGGCGTGAAATCTTCATCCCATTGACGACCACCATCATTCTCAGCCTGCTGGCCGCAGGCATCTCGCGCGTGCTGTAGCGCTCAGCGTGCTCAAGCCTGTGGCGCTCTTGAAATCTAGCGCGGCAGCGCCATATGCCCGGGACTGGGAGCCTATATGAGTGAATCACTGCACATCGTTTGTCCGCATTGCCAGACCATTAACCGCGTTCATAGCCAAGATTTGAATGCTGACCCTGATTGCGGCAAGTGCCACCGCAATCTGTTTGAGGGGCAGTCGGTTGCGCTCGATGAAGGCACTTTTGATCGTTACATCAGCAAGAATCAAACGCCGGTATTGGTCGATTTTTGGGCGCCGTGGTGTGGCCCGTGTCGACAAATGGCGCCTGGCTT
>JAURGS010000221.1 GCA_030833685.1 Rhodoferax sp.
ATGTCCAGCAAGGGGCAACCTGCACTTTGTCGAGCTGCCCTCGCCAGGCGCTCTGAAGCCCCGAGCTTTGCAGCAGCTGGTGTGCCTGGGGCGAGGGGATGGCCAACAGCACGGCATCGAAGCCGCTGAAAACCTGCTGGCTGTCATCTGCGCCTTCGGTCCGGAGTTGCCACTGCTGCCGATGAAGCGAGTCGGTCTCGATGCGGGTGACGCGGGTTTGGAGCTGGATGTTGTCAACGCCAAGCACCTGGGCCCATGCAGCCACCAGAGATTTCATCGCAGGCGCTGCGACCCAGTGTGGCTCTCGCCCAGGCAGCGCAGCCGCAGTCAGCCGCCCCAGTGGATCAAGCACGCGGATGGAATTGGCACTCCAGCGTTTGACCAGGTCTGGTGTGGTGGCCAATGCCGCTTCGAATCGCTTATCCCGGACGGTGAAGTATTGGGCGCCATGGTCGAAAGAGCCAAAGCTGCTGTTGCGCGTTGACATACGACCGCCAAAACCCTTGCTTTTTTCGAACAAGCTAACCCGATGCCCAGCCTGCATCAGGGTGCGCGCGCAGCTGACGCCGGCCATGCCCGCACCGATGACCGCATAGTGACGATGTGCTTGGGGCTTGGAAGGCATCTGATCTCCGTTTTGTTTTTTGCTTGTGCTGCCGAACTGTACACGGCAAATGACTCAGGTCCCATCGCTGTGCAAGTGCAGTCGTTGTAGGGGTACTTGGTGCGGCCAGGGCAAGGTGTCGCGAAGCTCGGTAGAGTCATGCCGTGTTTTTTTACAGCGTTGGAGTACTGGGATGTTGATTGTGAGACCGTCAAATGAGCGTGGCCTGGCGGACCACGGCTGGCTCAAGTCGTATCACAGCTTTTCCTTTGCTGACTACTACGATCCGGCGCATATGGGCTTTGGCAACCTTCGTGTAATCAACGAGGACCGCATCCAGCCGGGCACGGGCTTTGGCACCCATGGCCATCGTGACATGGAAATCATCAGCTATGTGTTGTCAGGCGAGCTGGCGCACAAGGACAGTATGGGTAACGTCAAAGGCATTCCGCCAGGCGATGTCCAACGCATGAGCGCTGGCTCCGGTGTGCGCCATAGCGAATTCAACCACGCACCAAACGCTGTCACACACTTTTTACAAATCTGGATTGAGCCCAATGTGTCGGGCATAGAACCCAGCTACGAGCAAAAAACCTTCTCTGCCTCTGAAAAAACGGGCAGGCTGTGCCTGGTGGCAGCTCCTGGCGGCGAGCAGGGCGCCGTGCACATCCACGCCGACGCCAAGTTGTATGTTGGCCTTTTGTCAGAGGCAGACGCCCTGTCCATGCCGCTGAACGTGACACGTAAAACCTATGTTCATGTGGTACGCGGTGAGCTGCAGGTCAATGGTGTTGCCTTGACTGGCGGCGATGCGGCAATGCTGAGCTCAGAGTCGCAGTTGCAACTGGCCCACGCCAAAGATGCCGAAGTGTTGGTGTTCGATCTGACGCGCTAAGTGGCGCTCCAAAGCGCCAGCGCGCGGCCTTAACCAGACGTATAGCCCCAGCGCCGCGCCTGTGTGACGGCCTCCACCCGGGAGTGCACGTTGAACACTTTGAAGATAAGGCCTACATGTGACTTCACGGTCTCCTCCGAAACGTGAAGTTGGTCGCCTATTTCGCGGTTGCTCAAGCCACGGGTAAGCAGGCGAAGCACTTCCTGTTGCCGCTCGCTCAGAATGGGTCCGCCAGGCGCGCTTGTGCCCAGATTGGCCTGCGGCGTCTGGAGTTTTGGCGAGACGTAAGCGTTGCCGGCCAGTACCTCTCGAATGGCGTGAAGCAACTCCTCGCTATCGCCAGACTTGGTGAGAAAGGCCGAGGCCCCTTGGCGCAGCGCCTGCTGCACCACGGCGGGGTTGGATGCGCCTGAGACCATGATGACTGGGGTTTCCGGGTGATAGCGACCCAGCTCCGCGAGCACGGCCAATCCGCTTTTGCCGGGCAAGTCAAAGTCCATCAGGACAAGGTCCATATCGGGCTGCATGCGAAGGGCGTGCATCGCCCCAGCCCCATCGCCAGCTTCAGCCACCTCGACGCTGTTGCCCGGCTCCAGGTTTTGCAAAACCTGTTTAATGCCCGCCCGCACCAGCGAGTGATCGTCCACAACCAGTACTTTCACTGCAAGGTCCTTGTCTTCCTACAATGGCCGCTATGTTCGTTCACCTACGACTTCACACAGAATTTTCGGTTGTCGACGGAACCAACCGAATCGATGATTGTGTTCGTTCGGCGGCCGCCGACGGACAGGTTGCTCTGGCCATTACCGATCTCGGAAATTTGTTCGGCGCCGTCAAATTCTATAAGGAGGCGCGTAAGCTTGGCGTCAAGCCTATTCTTGGCGCTGAGGTTTTTTTGGAAGGTCTGGGCGCTGACTCGGCACAGACCAGCCGGCTTGTGCTTTTGGTACAAGACCAGCAGGGCTACCTGAACCTGTCTGAGTTGCTGGCACGCGCATGGACCGGCAACGAGGGCAAGGCGCAGGCCACCGTGACGCTTTCGTCCTTGGCGGAGCTGAGCACGGGCTTGATTTGTCTCTCGGGTGCTCAGGCCGGACCTGTGGGTCAAGCGCTGCTGCAGGGCGACGATGGCCGCGCGGCCCAGGTGGCTCTACAACTGTCCAAGCTGTTTGTTCACCGGTTTTATCTGGAGCTACAGCGTGCTGGCAGGGCTGAGGACGAGGGGCATGTCGTGGCAACTGCGCGCCTGGCCAAGCGATTGAAGTTGCCAGTCGTGGCGACCCATCCCGTTCAGTTCGCCACAGCCGATGATTTCGAGGCGCATGAGGCCAGGGTGTGTATCGCGGAGGGCGAAATTTTGGCCAACCCACGCCGAACTCGTCGCTTCACGCGCGAGCAATACTTCAAGTCCACCCAGGAGATGTGCGCATTGTTTGCAGACATCCCCTCGGCGCTGGCCAACACGGTTGAAATTGCCAAGCGCTGCAACCTGAGTCTGGTCTTGGGCAAGCCGCAGCTGCCGGATTTCCCCATCCCAGCGGTGGATGGACAGGTGATGGCACCTGAGGCGTATTTCCGCCATGTATCCCAACAGGGTCTGCAAAAGCGCCTGCTTCATTTGTACCCACAAGAGCCACAGCGCCTGGAGCAAACGCCGCGCTACGCCGAGCGTCTCGATTTTGAGATGAACACCATTGTGAAAATGGGCTTTGCGGGCTACTTTCTGATTGTGAGTGACTTCATCAACTGGGCCAAGAACAACGGCTGTCCAGTTGGCCCGGGCCGCGGCTCTGGCGCAGGCTCACTGGTGGCTTATGCCTTGAGCATCACAGACCTGGACCCACTGCAGTACAACTTGCTGTTCGAACGCTTTTTGAACCCTGAGCGGGTTTCCATGCCCGACTTTGACATTGACTTTTGCCAGACTAATCGTGATCGGGTGATTGAGTACGTCAAGGATAAGTACGGCAAGGAGGCGGTTAGCCAAATTGCCACCTTCGGCACCATGGCAGCCCGTGCGGTGGTGCGAGACGTGGGCCGCGTGCTCGACATGAGTTACACCTTTTGCGATGGCATCAGCAAGCTCATTCCCAATAAGCCTGGTGTGTCGGTCACCTTGCAAAAGCCACCGGCACAAAAATCCAAGGACGACAAGCTGGTTTATGCCAGCGAAGCGGAACCGATTCTTGCTGCGCGAGAGGAGGCCGAGGAAGATGTGCGCACTTTGCTGGAGCTGGCACGCAAGCTCGAGGGCATGACGCGCAACGTGGGAATGCACGCCGGGGGTGTGCTGATCGCGCCTGGCAAGCTAACCGATTTTTGTCCGCTGTACCAGCAGCCGGGCAGCGACGCAGCGGTCAGTCAGTACGACAAGAATGACGTGGAAGCGGTGGGCCTGGTGAAGATGGATGTGCTGGCCCAAGGCGGTCTGGCCGTCATGCGGGATGCCAAAGAAACGCTCAAGCAACGCGGCATCACCGTGGACCTGAACGCT
>JAURGS010000222.1 GCA_030833685.1 Rhodoferax sp.
CAGGTTGTGGCCTTCGCCGCCGATGTAGGAAATCACCTCAAAACCATTGGTCAAACGAACCTTGGCGACCTTACGCAAAGCAGAGTTTGGCTTCTTGGGAGTTGTGGTGTACACGCGGGTACACACGCCGCGGCGCTGCGGAGAATTTTCCATCGCCGGGCTTTTGGATTTGACGGTTTCTACCGCCCGACCCTGGCGAATCAATTGGTTAATGGTTGGCACAAAAGCCTCCTAAAAACAAACGTCCCTAAACGTTTGGACTGACAAGACGAAATGAAAACGCGAAAACCTTCGGAATTTCCGAAAAGCCCAACACTATATCAGGAGAGCGCGATTCGCGCAAATTTATTTGATCCAGAGCCGCAAAGTGTCCCACGCCCGTTGCATCAAACCGGCCTGCTCGACAGCCTCCAGCGTGACCAGGGGAACCTCCTTGACCACCTCACCGGCCACGCTAACCTTCAATACGCCAACTTTCTGGCCTTTGGCAAAAGGTGCTATCAGCGGCTCGGGGTAAACCACTTGCGTGGTGAACTTCGGGCCCGCCCCGGCCGGCACCGCAACCACCACCGCCCGCTCGGCCCCCAGGGACAGCTTGGGTGTCACGCCTTTCCACACCACCGGTGTCACAACCGCCTGGTTTGCATCAAACAACTTTTTGGCCGCAAACGCCGTGTATCCCCAATTGAGCAACTTCTGCGCTTCATTAGCCCGATCGTTGGCACTTTTGGCGCCCAACACAATGGCGATCAGTCGCCGCCCACCCTCATCGCCGCCACCGGGGCCAGCCGCTGCGGCCACAGACGTCAAGCCGGGCACGTCACGCCGCGCTGTGGCGATCAGGCAGTAACCTGCCGCTTCAGTGTGGCCGGTCTTGAGGCCATCGACACTGGGGTCGCGAAACAGCAGCAAATTGCGGTTGGTGTCGTTCGCCGCAGGTGTGCCTGGGTAGCGGTACTTCTTGATCGCGTAATACTTGAACTCCTGCGGAAAGTCCTGCATCAGGCGCGAGGCCAAAAGGCTCAAATCCCGCGCCGTGGTGGTGTGCCCGGGTGCAGTCAAGCCCTCGGGGTTTTTGTAAGCGGTGTTGCTCAGGCCCAGGACTTTGGCCTGATCATTCATTAACTGCACGAAACGCTCTGCGCTACCCCCAACCCCCTCTGCTAAGGCCATGGTTGCATCGTTTCCACTTTGCACGATCATGCCTTTGATCAAGTCCTCGACCGGGACTTGCATGCTGGGCTCAATGAACATGCGCGAGCCAGGCATCTTCCAGGCCTTCACGCTGACCGGCAAGGTCTGGGCCAGATCAACCCTCTTTGCCCGCAGCGCATCAAACACCACGTAAGCGGTCATGAGTTTGGTCAGCGATGCAGGCTCCACGGGCATGTCGATATCTTTTTGTGCCAGGATCTGATTGGTCGTCACGTCCATTAACAAATAGGACTTGGCAGCAATGTCTGGCGCCTGCGGCGATTGGGCCAGCGCTGAAAGACTGAGGAAGGAAATGAGCGCGAGAAGCAGTTTTTTCATCATGGGTGCCAAAGGCGCCTTGAACGCCTGGCCTTGGTCAATGGTCATAAAAAATGGAAAGGACGATCGCGTCCGCACGCTAAGCCGGCGCAGGCCTTTGCCGCTAGCGGCCGATGTCTGGGGCCAATAAGAGGCGCTCGACAACCTGGCCCTCCATCAGGTGGGAGACGACGATCTCATCAACATCCGCGTGGTCGAGATAGGTGTACCAGACACCTTCTGGGTAAACCACCACAACCGGCCCACCCGCGCAACGATCCAGGCATCCAGCTCGATTAACCCGGGTACCCCCTGGCCCAGCCAGCCCGGCGGCCTTGATCTGGCCCTTGCAATGGTCAAACGCAGCCATGGCATCGTGCTGCGCACAACACGCCTCGCCGTTGCTGCGTTCATTCACACAAAAAAAGATGTGTCGCTTGTAGTAAGGGTTGCTGGCGTCGGCTTGCGTCGCGGTGGGTTTGCTGTCGGGTGTTGAACTCATGGGTGCTATTTTAATTTTTTGTTTCCCTCGTCCACAGCAAGGTCATCACATAGACCAATGCCGCATAGGGCCAGAACCACCCCAGCCACTGCAGCAGGCCGTGAAAGCGAATAAAACGCCCTTGCTCCCATAAAAATAGCGCTTGTTCAAAATACGGGTCAATCGGAATCTGGTTAATCAGCCCCAGATAGACCACCAGGCCCAGCACTGCCAAAGAGGCACAGGCGCGCCGGGGCACCCACAGCAGGATCAGTGAAACCAGTACATCGCACACGATTGCGCCTTTGGAGGACATCGTGAGCCATGACCATGCGCGCGCCGGCCCAAAACTCAGGGTAGCACTCAGGGCGGTTGTAATCAGGCCCAGCAAAGCGATGCCACCCAACGCCCAGATGCGTTTACCCAGTTCTCTGAGCACAGCGTAGCCAATCAGAGTCGGAATCATGAGCCCCAAAAGGACGCACAGCCACTCGGCTGTCGGTGCCGCCTCAAGGGCGCGTTTTTGCGGTGCCAAGGCGCCCAGCCAAGGACTTCCAGCAAACCAGTCACCCAGCTTCCACTGAACGCGTTGAAGCACCTGACCCAGGCCAAAAGGAACCACCAGGGGAAACATCAAAGAAACAGGCCACAGCGCCAACAAAACCAAGCCGCCTCGCGCATTGCTGACAAACCAGGTCTGGCGCAGCTGACTCCAGCGCTGCAACACGCCAACGCGATCCAGCACCCGGGCACAGACGGCCCCAGTCGCCGTGCCCGCACTGTTCAGAAACAAATCCAGGTTGGACGGAACGCGCCCTGGGAGATAGACCTGCAAGGTCTCCATGCACAGCGACAACAAAATTCCTACCCCGATGCTGAGTCGAACCGCGCCCTTGAGCAACCCACCACGAAGCAGGGCCACCGACAAGAAAAAACCAATGGGGACGTAGCCCAGAACATTGGCCACCACGTCAAAGCTAGTCCAGTACCTGGGCAGCGGCGCTGTCAGATACAGCCAGGGCGAAATGCCTTGGTCGCGCCAGGCCACAAACGGAAACAAGCTGGCGTAAACGATCAGGGCGCCATAAATAAGCGCCAGCGGCCAGGCGGCCGATTTATGTTCGTTCATGACTCAAACCAGCGCAGGGGTGGGTTAACACGTTTCTGTCTTTCGCATAAGGCGTGGCGCTCAATCCAGCGCCGGCCAACTGAAGAAGCCTGCTTTGCGCTGCCGCCTTCCAGCAAGGGAGCCCGCCGCTGCGCTCAGGCCAAAAAAAACCCCAGCACAAGGCCGGGGTCAAAGCCTATATGCTGTCACACATTAAGGCCCCGCTCAGGGAGGTGAAGCGGGGAGCAGTAAACTGCCCGACCAGTATTTAACCTCAAAATATGGCGCATGGCAATCTGCGCTTGCCAACTGACACAATCGATTTGGAAATTCTTGATGCCCCATCTGAAAGCTCGACCGTCATGACACCATACGCCCCTTTTCCTGCGGGACGGCCCCGCCGACTCAGACGTGATGAATTCACGCGCAAACTGGTTCGAGAAAACCGACTCAGTGCAAGCGACCTGATCTATCCTGTTTTTGTGGTGGAGGGCAAAGCGCAGCGCCAGGCGGTAGCCTCCATGCCAGGCGTTGAGCGTCTCAGCCTGGACCTGCTCTTGCCTGTGGCGCAAGAGTGCGTCGAGCTGGGCATCCCTGTCATGGCACTCTTTCCAGTGATCGACAACGCGCTAAAGACACCCACCGGTGACGAAGCACTCAACCCCGAGGGCTTGGTCCCAACCGTGGTGCGCACGCTGAAAAAAGAGTTCCCGCAGCTTGGGATCATGTGCGACGTCGCGCTCGACCCCTTCACCAGCCATGGGCAAGACGGCCTGCTCGATCCGGATCCTACAGAAAACGGCTACATCATGAATGACGCCACCATCGAAGTACTGGTCAAACAGGCGCTGACCCAAGCGCAAGCCGGCA
>JAURGS010000223.1 GCA_030833685.1 Rhodoferax sp.
AATCCGAGCGCTGGGGACATCTACTTTCAGGACCGCCTGATCTCTGGCCTGCCACCCAGAACCATCTTCTTGCGCGGTGTATCCAGAACCTTCCAGTTAGTGCGCCCACTGGCAGGGCTCTCACCGATCGAGAGCGTCATGGCTGGCATTGTTTTCAGCCAGAAGGCATTGTGGGGACGCGAGGCGCGTAAGGCTGCCGAAAAGATGCTGACACGCGTGGGACTTGAGGGCCGCGGCGAGCAGCCGCTAGATGCACTCACCTACATCGACCAAAAGCGCGTGGAGTTGGCGCGTGCCTTGGTCTCCGACCCTGAACTGCTGCTGCTTGATGAATGGCTCTCAGGCCTGACAGCCAGCGAGCTGCGCGAGGGCATTGAACTGATCCGCTCCATTGGCGCTGAGGGCACAACCATTGTGCTGGTGGAGCACATCATGGAGGCCATCCGAAGCCTGTGCGACACCAGTGTGGTGATGAACGCCGGCAAAGTCATTGCCGACGGCCCCACGCAAACTGTGCTTAACATCCCTGAGGTGATCGACGCCTACCTTGGAGACGCCAGCCATGCATAGGTCCTCCGCCAAAAAACATGACGCACTGCTGCAGGTCAGCCACGTGTCGGTGTCGTATGGGCGGCATCAAGCCGTGGTGGATGCTGCACTGCAGGTTCACGCTGGGGAAATCGTCGTCATTTTGGGTGCCAACGGCGCCGGAAAGACCAGCTTACTCAAAGCAATCAGCGGCATGGTGGGGGTTGGCGCAGGTGCGCTGATCAGTGTGGGTGGCGCGCCAATGGCTGGCTCACCAGCGCATACCCTGGTAGAGGCAGGACTTGCCTTGGTGCCCGAGGGCCGTGGCATTTTTGGCGAGCTGTCGGTTCGTGAAAACCTGATGCTGGGCGCGTTTGCCAAGCGCGCACGCGACGGCGACGAGCAACGCCTGAGCGAGGTGTTTGCGCTCTTTCCGCGCCTGCGTGAACGTCAGGACCAGGCTGTCAGAACCATGAGCGGTGGCGAGCAGCAAATGGTGGCCATCGGGCGCGCCATGATGTCCAAACCGCAGGTGCTGATGCTCGATGAGCCATCCCTGGGCCTGTCACCGCTGCTGTCACTGGAGGTGTTTCGCACCCTGCGCCAAATTGCAGACACGGGAATCGGCATTCTGGTGGTCGAACAAAACGCGCGTATGAGCCTATCGGTGGCCAACCGCGGCTACCTGATCGAAACCGGCCACATGTCGGCCTCTTACGACGCTGCCGCGATGCTGCAGGACAAAAACATTCAAGAGACCTATCTTGGCGCTCACCCCAGCGACCACACGCCCACGCCCACCAGGGAGTCGGCCCCACCAGGGGTTCAGAAGTCAAGCTTCGCATCGAACGCCCTGCCCACCACAGCGGGCAGTCAACAGGCGGCGCACGCATCGCCAATCAATTTTCCTATTGACGACCTGGTGCGTATGGCCGCTGCACGTTCCTTGCAGACCCAGTTCATGCCAGCCGAATTACCAGGGCCGCAGGTGATGCCAAGCCAGATGGCGCCGGTGCGTCTTAGCCGCGAAGAAGCGGCCGATATTGACAACAGCATTGATGCCGTGGTCCAAAGGGCGCTGGCCAGTACGCGAAAACGCGTAACGCCCAGTGCGATTGCGCCCACCCTCAGCGCCACAAGTATCCCAAGCGCTGTGACGCCCAAGGCACGGGTCAACCTGGGGCGCAAGCTTTCTGTTGAGATCTACCGAAGAAACGCCAATGGCGATTTGGTCAAGGAGTAAACATGTCCAAAACCTTTAAAGGTCTGTACATCGGTGGGCAGTGGGTTTCCACCTCCACCCAGTTCGATGACCTCAACCCGTCTGATGGTTCGGTTTGGGCCACCGTGCCCAACGCGTCGCTCACCGAAACCGCCATGGCTATTCAGGCCGCGCAGGATGCATTCGCTGGCTGGGCCGCGCTGCCGTTTCAGAAACGGTCTCATTACATGATCAAAATTGCCGAGGTGATCGAGCGTCGTAAAAACGACCTGGTTGAAGCCCTGCGTTTTGAGGGTGGTGGCTGGATCGGCAAGGGCATGTTCGAGTCTGGCTATGTGCCCGAAGTGTTTTATGCCGCTGCCGCCAGTAACTACGCCGCCATGGGTGAAGTATTGCCCTCGGAAAACAACAAATTCTCGCTGGCCGTGCGCCGGCCCATGGGCGTGATCACCTGCATCAGCCCGTGGAACTTTCCCGCCATACTGACCTCACGCGGTATGGCCTTTGCACTGGCGGCAGGTAACACCGTGGTGCTCAAGCCCTCGGAGGAAACCCCCTACACCGGCGGCCTGTTTTTTGCCGAGGTGTTTGAAGAGGCGGGTGTGCCCGCGGGTGTGCTCAACGTCATCACCTGCTCGCGCGAGCGGGTTCAACCCATTGGCGATGAATTGATCGACCACCCCGCTATCAAAGGCATCACGTTCACCGGCAGCACCCCGGTGGGCCGTGGGATTGCCGCACGCGCCGGCGCGCACCTGAAGAAAGCCTGCGTGGAGCTTGGCGGCAAAGACTCGCTCATCATTTGTGATGACGCCGACATGGACCGTGCCCTCAAAGCTGCCAACTTTGGCAGCTTTATGCACCAGGGACAGATCTGCATGTCAGTTGAAAAAGTGCTGGTGCACCAGAATATTTTTGACGCCTTCCTCAAAGGCTTTGTTGAGCGAGCCGGCAAGCTCAAAATGGGTGACCCCTCGAAAGACCCGGGCTGCATCATCGGGCCGCTGATTAACGACAAGCAGGCCGCGCGCGTCAAAGAGCAAATTGACGATGCACTGGCCAAAGGCGCCAAGATTGCGCTGGGCGGCGGGGTGAACGGGCGCTTTGTAGAGCCCACGATTTTGCTCAACGTGACACGCGACATGAAGGTCTACAAAGACGAGACCTTTGGCCCCGTGGTGCCGGTCATCCCGTTTGCCACTGACGAGCAAGCCATTGCGATTGCCAACGACACCGAATACGGTTTGAGCAGCGGCGTGATTACCCGTGACGAGTCACGTGGGCTGGCCATTGCCAACCGGCTCGATACCGGCATGTGCCATATCAACTGCAGCAGCGTCAACGACGAGCCGCATGTGCCCTTTGGCGGCGCCAAAGCCTCGGGGCTTGGACGCCATGGCGGGCGCTGGTCGCACGAGACCTTTACCGAAACCCGTTGGATCACCCTGGACCGGGGCGGTCGACCCTACCCGCCGCAGTTTTAACGGAGGCCATTGTGCTCAACGGAAAAACCATTGTTGTCACCGGATGCGCCTCTGGCATTGGCAAAGAGGTTGCACGCCTGGCCAAACTGCATGGCGCGCGGGTGTTGGGCGTTGACATCACCCTCACCCACGACCACGTGGACGAACTCTACAAAGCTGACTTGTCCGACCCGCAGGCCATTGAAGATGTGGTGCGCGCGCTGCCGCGCGGCATTGACGGCCTGGCCAATATTGCCGGGCTGCCACCCACCCGCCCGGCAGCCCAGGTGCTGGCAGTCAACCTGGTGGGCCTGAAGGCCCTGACGGTCGGGTTAATTCCCAAAATGGAAGAGGGTGCCAGCATCGTCAACCTGGCCTCGCTGGCGGGCATGGGCTGGCCTGATCGGGTAAGCACCATTCTGGAATCTGAATACCTGGACTTTGCCGGCATCGATGAATTTGTTAAAACCCATGACGCGGGAGATGCTGGTGGGCGCAGCTATTTCTTCAGCAAAGAGGCGCTCATCGCCTGGACCCTGAAGAACCGCTGGACCTGGCGCGATCGGGGCATCCGCATGAACAGCGTGAGTCCGGGGCCGGTGGACACACCCATCTTGCAAGACTTTCTTGACACGCTGGGCGAGCGCGCCGCGCAGGACGCCAAAGTCATGGACAGGCCCGGCCGCCCTGAAGATATTGCCCCCATGGTGGTATTTTTGCTATCTGACGGCAGCCAGTGGGTGCGGGGTACCAATAT